>CAYTOU010000036.1:7401-13968 GCA_964439295.1 uncultured Oscillospiraceae bacterium | reverse complement strand
AGAAGCTCGGGTTGCTGAGTCTTCGGACAGGGGTTCGACTCCCCTCGCTTCCACTTCATTATAAGCCGTTCTGTGCTGATCAATTGTCAGCACAGAACGGCTTTTTGCTGTAGTTTCTGGAAAAAATTAACAGCCTATGGACATATCAACGAATGAAAAGTATAATTTGTAATACAAATCATACTTGTGGAGGACTGGACAATGAAAGGACCGGAAGGAAAGTATGCGTGGACGGCTACTGTGGGTGAAAAAGGACAAACTGTTATACCCAAACAGGCACGCGATATATTCGGCATTAAGCCCGGGGACACAATATTGCTGCTTGGTGATGAACAGCACGGAATAGCGATACCTCCAAAGGGTGCATTTGCGGAACTGTTCGCCGCAGCGTTTGACAGAAAGGACGATGACAAGAGCATATGAAAATCGCATGGTTTTGTGTCCCTGCACATGGGCATACGAATCCCACACTTGCTGTGGTCAAGGAATTGACATCTGCCGGACATCAGGTTTTCTATTGAGCAGTTCAGGGATAAAATAGAACAGGCTGGCGCTGAGTTTATCTGATGCGACGGGTATGACTTTCAAATGGAGAATAAGGAAAGTGCCGATCACGTTGGTAAGGATAAGGTCTTCGCAACGGAATTGCTCGTGTCTTCTACGCTAGCACTCGATGAAATGATCTCTCAAAAAATCGGCGAAATCAAGCCGAATATCATTGTATCGGATTCCATTGCCTACTGGGGTAAGCTGGCTGCCATGAAACACGGTATACCATATGTATCATCCACCACGACATTTGCCTTTAATCACTATTCGGCTAAGTACATGAAAGAGTCCCCATTTGACATTGCAAAGATGCTTTTTGCCATGCTGCGAATTAATAAGCAGATTAAGCGCTTGCGGGAGAAAGGCTATCCGGTTAAGGGACTGCTTGATATTGTGCAAAACGATAATGAGACCAACACAATCGTATATACCTCTAGGTATTTCCAACCCTGCGCTGATACTTTTTCCGACAAATATCATTTTATAGGTCCTTCGATTCGCCCCGTCAAAGAGCCATTCAAAAAGACAGCCGATAAGACGGTATACATTTCTATGGGCACAGTGAATCAGAATAGTGAATTCTATAGAAACTGCATAAACGCCTTGAGTAAGACCAATTGGCAGGTTATTGTATCGATGGGTACAAACCATGACCGTTTCGAAAATCTGCCAAACAATATTCAGGTCTATGAGTCCGTTGATCAAATGGCTGTGCTGTCAATCGCCGATGCGTTTATTACGCATTGCGGTATGAATTCAGCTTCAGAAGGATTGTATTTTAAAGTTCCGCTCGTGCTATTCCCACAAACGCCGGAGCAAGGTGCCGTGGCAAAGAGAGTAGAGGAACTGGGCGCCGGTGTTCGCTTAAAGTCGATTGCAGAAGATGATATTTTGCAGGCGTTAAAAAGCGCAATGTATGAAGAGCAGTATAAGAAAAATGCGGTCAAAATATCCGACAGCTTCCATGATTGCGGCGGTGCAGACGAAGCGAGAGCCCTTCTGGAAAGAATAGCGCTATAGCGGCATTGCAGTGTAGTCGTATCGGTAAAACTACCCATTTGTGTAGTGTAAAACCGCTTAAAAAGGTATATACTATATATAATCGCTCATTTAAGCGGATTGCGGACAGGGGGCAAAGTAAATGACCGAACGGCGTAAACAGATTCGCTATAATATTGCAGCCTTTTTGTTGCTGTTCTTTGTGTCACTGTATCGCCAGCTCAGTCTGCGTTTTTTGCCGAATGATCCGTTTAGAACATATATTCTGTATGCCTGCTATGTTTTTCTGATTGGGGTATGGGCGGCATCAATACCCGCGCGCGTTACGCAAAGAAATATGCGCATTTTCATGTTGATGCAGGCGGGCATTATACTCTTCGGCGCAACGGTTCGCTTTCTGCAGGACACATTTTGGACGGACAATATCTACCTGACTCGCATAAGCGGCCTTTGGCTATCCGCGTCGCTTTTGCCGCTGCTGCTATGCGGACTTTATGCTTCATTGGGCATAGGACAGGCCGACAGCTACAGCATACCGCGCAAATGGTACCTGCTTGTGATACCGACGCTTGCGATGGTGCTACTCAATGTGACTGATGAGCATCATCACTTTATGTTCTTCCTCGTAGGTAATGAGCCGCAGCCTAATCTCGAGTTTTACCCGAATATAGGCACTTATTTAATGGCGGCACTGGCGTTTGTTATCATAACTGTGCGTATACTGAATATCTATAAAAAGAATCGCTTGCTCTCGAACCATAAGGTGCGGCGAGTACTCGTACCGCTGGCTGAGCCGATTTTTATTATATTTGCGTCGTTTACATACTTCGTGGGTACGCTGCAATTGATACCGGCATTAAAGGGGATAGAGGTGCTTGAGCTTTACGCTAAACTCTATTACAGTGAGATCATCACATGGGAGTTCTTTGTCTATATGGGCTTAATTCCGACCAATATGGACTATCAGGAGATATTCGAACATGCGACCGTCAGCATGCAGATCGTCAAAAAAGACGGCAGCCGTATCTTGTCAAAGAACGCAGAGCCGGTCTCTCAAAGCACAATTGAAGAGCTTGAGAAGAAGGGACATGTTCACACAGCCGATGGCAAGGAGCTATACAATCATGACTTTTTGGATGGCAAGCTGCTTTGGAGTAAGGATCTGTCAAGACTGCAAAGCACAATTGCCGACCTTGACCGCAGTGCCGATGTATTGTCGGAAGAGGGTGCATTGCTAAGCGAGGAGCTGAAGACGCGAAAACAGGAAACCGCGCTCCAGTCCAAACGCCAGATTTACGACAGCCTCACAGATGAAGTCAAGCAGCAGCTGCGCATGATGAACGAGCTTACAAAGAAGTGTATATCCTCTTCGGACAGCGATCATTTGCTCAAATATCTATACCTGCTCGGCACATATGTCAAGCGGCGCTGCAATCTGCGCCTGATACAAAGGGAAACGGGCGATATTTCTACGGAAGATCTCTATCTGAGCTTTCGGGATATGATTTCTGCGCTGAACATGTTGGGCATACGCGCTCAGCTCAATTGGCAGCAGATAAGCGAGCTTCCGGCGGATTTGTCTATTTTTTTGTTCGATACTCTGGAACAGCTGATCGAGCATGAACGCTTTAAACTAAGTACGATTACCGTTGCTGTTGATAATGGGCAGATGAGCTTTGATATCGAAAAAGAGAATGCAATGCTACCCGATGAGTTGATCTTAGCAGCGAAAAATATAGGCTTTGGCGTGTATTCAAGCGAGATGCCGAACGGGTATATCATCAATATTGATCTGGGGGGTGAATGATATGTTGGACAAACTAAGAGAGCATTATCACACCACTAAGACGATACGCAGAGCGATCGATACATATCCCGACGGGATATGCTTTGCGGCATCCGGCGGCAGACCGATATTGGTAAACAAGTCGATGAACAATGTGTACTATGCGCTTACCGGTCATACGGTCACAAATGCCGACGAGATGTGGAAGAAGTTGAAAGAAAAAGAGTTTGATATACTCGCACCCGATCCGGATGACGCGAAAGAAAGCGTGCTGTGTAAGCTGCCCAACGGTACTGTATGGCAATTCCAAAAGAGTCGGCTTTATATACGAAACTTGCCCATAACGCAATACGAGGCATCTGACATAACCGAGCTGTATGAATACCAGGTTGCGCTTAGGGCAAGTATTAAGCGAGAAGCGGATCTGCATGAACGTCAACGCGCACTGCTTCAAAACATAGTGCAAAATAATCTGGATAAGGAACTGCTTGATGCAAAAATCAGAATTCACGACAGCTTCGGACGCCTTCTTATAATGACTAAGTCGGCGATAGATGACAACTCATCGCAAACGGATGTGCAGTCGCTATTCACGGCATGGGATGACGTCATATGCGATATGGAAAATGCCGCAATGAAATCGGATCTAAACGAAACATCGCCGCAAGGCGAGCTGGCTCGCGTAGCTGAGCTGATTGGATGTAAGATAGAGTTTAAGGGGCGACAGCCAAAGGAAAGAAAGGCACTGCTCTTGCTCTATGCGGCAATTCGTGAGGCGCTGACCAATGCCGTGCGGCACGCAGGTGCCGATCACCTGACGGTTATTCTGTCCGAGCACAACGGATATTATTATGCGGAAATTCGCAATAACGGCGCCCCCGCGACTGCACCAATTCGGGAAAAAGGCGGGCTTCGCAGTCTGAGAACGCGCCTAGAGCAGGAAGGCGCAACGCTCAATTATATGTATGACGGTGCAGTATCATTACTGCTGACCATTCCAAAGGAGTAGTCATGATAAACGTATTGATTGTAGAGGACTCTAAAATATCCCGAGAAGTCTTTGAAAGGCAGCTTGCCGCCGCACCGAATTACTTTGTGGTGGCGTCAATTGAAAACGCCGCCAATGCCGAGATAGCCTGCCTGCGCAACAAAATCGATCTCATCCTTATGGACGTATGCACTGCCGATGATGAATCCGGGCTCACCGCGGCACAGCGCATCAAGAAAAATTCTCCACAGGTGAAGATAATCATTATGACGTCCATGCCGGAGCATTCATTTTTGAAGAAGGCAAAGGAGTATGGTTGCGACAGTTTCTGGTATAAAGAGCTGGACGATATATCGCTGCTTGATATATGCGACCGTACTATGAACGGCGAATTCATATGGCCGGGCAGCACGCCATCGGTCATGATAGGTCTTGCCCGCAGTGATGAATTCACCGATCGCGAATTGAATGTGATAAGAGCGCTCGCCAGCGGCATGCGATATGATGAAATGGCGGAAGCGCTTTACATGTCATCCAACACGGTAAAGTATCATATAAAGAATATACTGCAAAAGACCGGCTTTCACAATACGATACAGGTTGTGGCAGAGGTCGTGGAAAAAAGGCTAATACTGCCTAAATACTGAAAAAACAGTGCGCCGCACGCAAAAGACTATACTTTTGTGTGGGGCGCATTTCTTTTAAGCGGTGTAAAATAGTACCGCTAGGTATGCGCCTTTTTGGCTTAAAGGTCTTTAAGCGCCTGATATCGATGCAAGATTTACTTTGCTCGTTAAGATGCGAAGTCGGTACTGAGGAGCGGTAATGCCATGAAAAAGATCTCAATTATCGTGCTGATGATAATGCTTTGCGCGTTTTCCGGCTGCGCACAGGAGACTGACGCAATGAGAATATTGGGGTCGTCGTATGCCGATATGCAATCGGAGCAAAGTGAAAATCAGACTGCCATGCCCGCAGCCACAGAGAGCTTTGAAAAGAGATGGCAGACTCTAAAGGCGAGGGACTATGTAAGCGTTTTAACGGACGATGAGCCTGTAGATAGTTTAGAGACGCAGATCATCGCCATCTGTGAAAAATACGGCATAAAGCTGACCGACAGAAGATTTTTGTTTGAGTATCTGGACATAGACGAAACGCAGAAACTATGGTCATACTTTACATCATGCGATACATTGGAAGATGGCAATTGCTTCCAAATAGCAATATGCACATATGAAAATGAAGACATTGCCAAGCAGAGGTTTGACTTGTTAGTCGATCAGCTCCGAGAAATTCAACCCGATATGGAAAACATATCCGATACTATACTTGATGATGAATATACATTCGCGACATATTTGGAGACCTATGGTGATAGGTTTAATCTCAGCTATTATAAGCTCTACACCAACCACTATATCAGTGTAGTTGCGGTAGATGAAGAAGATTTTGAAACAGGCCTTGCCATAATGGACGAAATCGAAGTCCTGACAGGCACAGCCGAGTCGAACTTTTCACAAACGTTGACCGGTGCAAACAGCGAAGGCGTATCCACGGACTATGCGAAATACGCAAACCGCTACGAATGGCATGCGGGCGGAGACAGCGATTTAGGGGCATCGCTGGACTTACATTTGGTAAACCAGTCAGTGCTCGGCGGTGAAATAAGCTTCTATAGGCTGTTTGTTACCGATGTAAGGATAGAGAATGGGCGACTTACGAGCGATGACAATTTCAATGGTACGGTAACTTTCAACGGCGATGGAAGTATAACTCTATATATCGAAGATGTCGATAACTTCTACTTCGATTATAAGCTGTCCGAGTTCCTGACTACAGACGTGTTTATGTTTTATCCACAATAGATTCCGAACACAACTGGCATGTAACTATTATTAACCGCTGCCCGCAAGGAAGCGGTATCAAAGCAAAGGAGCGGTAAGACAATGAAAAAAGCAATCGCAATGCTGATGACGTTGACACTGATCTTCACACTTGCGGGCTGCGCACAGGACATCGATGCGATGAGAGTACTTGGCTCATCGTATGACTATGTGTACGCAGATAGGCAAACTACGAAGCCCACGCAACAGCCTACTCAGCAACCTGATGTTGAGGATTTGCCGGGGTATAATTTTGACACGGGCGATTCGACTATTATGGATGGGTCGAATAATGCGTCTGTCACAGCAGCGCCTACTGCGGAAGTTTCCGTAGATGCTGATATCGTATGGAATGAGTATTC
>CAYTOU010000036.1:0-7301 GCA_964439295.1 uncultured Oscillospiraceae bacterium | reverse complement strand
GTATCGGATTCGGACAACAACGGTACCGAGTCCACTGAACAAAGCGAAACCGGTAAGCAGACTACTGTATCAGTCGATAAAAAGACAAATGTCGATTCCGGCAAAAAGGACTCGCAGACTCAAACGAAGGTGGATAATGCAAAGACCGACAAGGATTCGCAGGATGAGCACGATGCGCAAGAGTACTACAGCAAAGATAGCGAGGAAACCTGCGAAGACGACAGTGATGACTATTACTATGACGATGACGAAGAAGAGTACTGCGATGATTACGAGGACGATGAGGATTACGATGATGTAGACGATTACGAATCCGACGAAGACTTGGAAGAATACCAGGAAATCGATGCTTTCGACTACAGTCTACTCGACATGGTCGGCAAATGGATTAGTATAGACTACGATCGCGACACGATTACCATCCAATCCGATGGTGACGATTATGTCCTTTCCGCCCATTTCTACGATAATATTGACTTCGATGCCAAGTTTACGGAAAGGAACGAGTATGGCGATTTTATATTCGTCACGGATGACGGTTGGGCGAAATGCACCGTTGAGCCGTTGGGTGATGCATTTTTCCTGACGATTGAAGACAACGACTCCTACTTTGAAGATACTTTTGGCTACAATCTATTTACGTTCTACTATCATGATACACCGGCCGGTTTGTTCAAGGGTAACTACGAAGTGATACAGTACGGCGATTCCGACTCACGTGTAAATACACTGCAATGTGCGCTTAAGGATCTCGGCTTTACTATAACTGATGACAGTTATGAGTTCGGTCCGTCTACACGTGTAGCTGTTATCGAATTCCAGCAGCTTACAGGTCTGACTGCGGACGGTAAGGCGGGAAAGAAGACGCTTACCATGCTGGAAAGCTATTTTGATGACGATGGCAATCTAATCAAAACGCTGGACATTCCGTCATCAAGTGTAGACACTGTAGACTCACCTTCGTATACTGCCGAGTATGTCACAGCCACATTAAACCAGCAGGCCTCCACACGCTCGGGTCCCGGCACCGATTATGACGAAACCGGCACATATTGCGAGGCCGGCGACGATGTCAAAATCTATGGCAAGGCATGGGACGACCGCAACGATATATGGTGGTATCTGATTGAATTCGATACATCCGAAGGCTTGATGCGCGCCTATACAGGTGCAAAGCGCTTTGACATCAGCTCAGATGCTGTTGCGCAGCAAAGCGATCAGGGCGAGGAGTGCACTATTACCGCATCCGGGTCGGGTTATTTCGGTCCTTCTACCGACTACAAGGAATATACCGACTTTAGCCTAGCTGAAGGTGATAGTGTGACGGTATGCGCTTACGAGGGCGATTGGGCGCAGATTGAGTATTATGACTATGATGAAGACCTAAAGCGTCGCTGCTGGATAAAGC
This sequence comes from uncultured Oscillospiraceae bacterium, assembly GCA_964439295.1. Lineage (GTDB taxonomy): Bacteria > Bacillota > Clostridia > Christensenellales > Aristaeellaceae > Fimadaptatus. The sequence goes on along the minus strand of CAYTOU010000036.1, from coordinate 5,893 downwards.
GCGATATGCTATCAAGCGATACTACCGATACTACTGATACTACTGATACTATCGAGGTCACGCCTGAGCCTACATCAAGTACAAATATGAGATACAATGTAGGTGATATCGTCAGCTTCGGTGAATATAAGGCGGATAGCGAAGGAACTGAAATTGCGGATATCGATTGGCTGGTGCTGGAGGCGGACGATGAAAAGGCACTCATGATCAGCGTATTGGGTTTGGACGTAAATGCGATAAATGATGATGAGTCAACCGACAACACAGATACAACATGGGAGAACTGCTCGCTCCGCAGTTGGCTGAACGATGACTTTTATAACGCCGCGTTCGATTCCGATCAAAAGAAACAAATTGTCCAAACGCAAGTCACCACATACGATCAGAATGGAAAGTGGGTGCGGTGCGAAACGATGGATAACATATTCCTACTGAGCGTGGATGAAGCCGAGCGATACTTTGAAGATGATGAGTCGCGCTCGTGTGACTTTACGGATTATGTAATCGACAAGGCCGATGAAATTGCACACGGGGAAGATTATTGGTGGCTTCGTACGGAAAGCGGCTTGGCGGGCTATTTCGCGATCGTCAAGTATGATGGCTCTATCGACGCGGTCGGCGAACACGTTACCTATGCAAGAGGCATCATCCGTCCTGCATTGTGGATTACGCAGTCCGATGTGGAATAGCAGCGGATTGCAAAGCCCCACACCAAACGGTAAACATACTCTTGGTCAATAAACAAACCGACAGTCACTCGACTGTTTAATACGAGAAAGGTGGTAGCTTACATGTATCAAAGGAATAGGGTGAAGGAACCGACATTTCCGATAGCAGCCGGATTCAGCGCATTTTGTACACTGCTGAACCTCATATTGACACTATTGATTAATCGCAGGTACGGTTCCGGTTTGTCGTTCTATTCTGTGTACGATTTCTTGGCGGGTGCTTTTTTGACAACCGTACTGTTCATGCGCAAACGCGATCTGTTGTTGTTCGGTGCTGTAGGCTCTAAACTTGTCAGTGCACTGTTTTCTTTCTGCTATGCTTGCTACTGGCTTATCGGCATCGGAGGATTCCGCAGCTTAATAATCATATGTCTGGATATGCTGCAGCTGATCAATTGGTCTTTGCTCTTGGCGTTTGCCTTTTTTAGGGATCGTCAGGCGGCGTCCGATGTAACGAGGATATTCCGAAAACTGTGGTTTGTGCCCGGCATATTTGCCTCGATATTCGCACTCTATACCGCTATAGATGCCAATAGCTTTTTCCTGACATACCTATTTGAGATACCGCTTATATTCTTGCTGGCATGGTGGTTGCTCAATCCGTATAAGGTAAATAAGCCCGCATACGCGCCTCGCACCAATGCGCAGCCGTACATGGCACATGCGTACGGTGCGCCTACGCCCCATGCACCGGCCGCACCCGGTAAAGCTCCTGCGGCTTTCTGCTCCGCATGCGGCGCAAAATTGCTGCCCGGCGCAATGTTCTGCTCTGCGTGCGGCAAGCGTTGCGCAACACCCTCACAGGATGCGCAACCGGCATATCAGCAAGCCCAGCATCAGTCCGCAGCATACGAGCGTCCCGCATATCAAAAGACTGCTTACCGCCCGACCGAGCAGCAACCGCCGGTAAATCAACAGCCCGACACACAAGAGGCATATACGCAGCCTGCGACTCAGCAGACCGAGTATAGTCAGCCCGAAGTCGAGCAGCTCGATACTCAAACGACTGACACTCAGCAGCCTGAAGTAAGCACTGCGGAAGCCCAGCAGCCGGAAACCGAAATAACTGCAGATCAGCAGTCGGAAACACAGACATCCGATATTCAGCCTGCCGAAGAACAACAGACCGATGCCGAATTGACCGATTCTCAGTCGAACGAATCGCAACAGACCGAGTATTATCAGTTTGACGACCCGTACGATGATCCTCAGCCCACGACGATACAGCAGTCCGCGCAGCCGTACTCTTACCGTAATACCAATACACAGCAGTCGGAGTATAAGCAGTACGACTACCAGCAACAGGAATATCCTAAGTACGACTACGGCGAACCCGTATATCAGCAGCCCGCATACCGTCAAGGCGGTTATGCGCAGGATCAGGATGTGCCGTCAACCGGCATGAATGTGCTCAGCTTCTTCCTACCAGGTGTCGGTCTTATACTCTACTTGATATGGAAGGATCAGTTCCCGATAAAGGCAAAAGCAGTCGGTAAGCATGCCTTGATCGGCGTAATCGTATGGGTGGGTCTATACATACTGGCTATGATTCTGGCTGCCGTAATACCTATGCTGATTCTCGGCTCGATGTTTTAAGCAGTTAATTCCTTGAAGTTTATACCAAGTGTCGGCGGCAGGGCGGTACAGTATCGGTCTTGCCGCTGATTCAAAAATGTGAAAGGCGGTAATAGAATGCAGCAAAACATAAAGGAAAGAAACATAGCATTGTCCATATTTGCTGTTTTGAGCCTACTGGTTACAATAGCAAATATGGTTATATTAAAGGTTAACTATAGATATTTAATGTTGGGTGCTACAACCATATACAAACTTATTGCAGTTGTTCCGCTGACCATAGTACTGTGCATGCGTAGACGTAAGCTTGCACTTTTGTGCACAGTCGAATTGGTATTCGCGAGTGAGTTGAACTACTTTATCAATATGTGTTACAACACGTTTTGGAACGGGTTTGACGTAAGCGTAAGAGAACTTATAATGCTTGGAATGGAGATCATCCCGCTTATTAACTGGATTTTCCTATTAAGGTTCGCTTTGCAGCAACATCGCGATGGAGAAAAAGACACATTGAGCATTGTTCGGAATATATGGTTTATTCCGGGCATATTGTCTATAGTATATGCTTCCTATTGTGTGTATCGCAGAAACTACTACTCATATATGCCTTTATCACAGATTCCGATGATATTCCTGCTGGGATGGTGGCTGACGCATCCGTATAAAAAAGTCGCACCCGTACAAGTCCCTCGAATCAGTGTGCAACCTGCCACAATGCGAGCAAGTATGCCACAGCCGTTCTGCTCGGTATGCGGCACGGAGCTGCCATCCGATGCTATGTTCTGCAGCGTTTGCGGCACAAAGAGAGTCGTACCTGCTCAGAATGCGCAACCGGCATACCAGCAGCCTGCTTATCGCCAGGGCGCACAACAGTATACTGCAGCTCAGCCGACAGATGCATATCAGCCCGATTATGCGCAATATGGTTATCAACAGCCCAACTACATGCCGGATGATCAGCCGTCATCGGGTATGAATCTGCTCGGCTTTTTCTTCCCCGGTGTTGGCTTGATACTCTATCTGGTATGGAGGAATCAATACCCCATTAAGGCCAAGGCGATCGGCAAAAAGTCGATTATCGGTGCAATTGTTTGGGTGTCGCTGTCCATTCTGTTCACCATACTTGGAGCTGTGATACCTATGCTTATACTCGGCTCGTATTAGGCGAACTGAATTGACTTAAGCGATGTTAAACCCGGAAATATCGGTATAATAGGGGGCGATAAGATGAGTATAAACCTGATCCTAGAATTCATGCTGTTCCTAATGGTATTGGCTGTTATAGGCATTGTGGTCTATGTCGTGATGAAGGAATACAAAAACATGGGTGCCGGCAGAAACTCTGCCAATAGGCGCACCAACTTTATGGAAAACGCGGAGGAATTTACGCTTGCTCCGGTCAATCCGGAATGGGTAACCAATGCTGTCAAGCAAATGGACTATGCAGGCATGCAAACGAAGATGCAGGGAAGCAGCACTCAGCAGATGTTTAAGTTCACCGGCAATGGTTGGGCAGCGCAGCTCCGCCGCATATCGGGCGATGCATACCGCGTAACTTATCGATTTGAGTTTACCAATTGGAAGATGCTAAACGGTATGCCGCAGGACGGGCAGAACATGAATAAGCTTCTGATGGCGGTCGAAAAGATATTCTTCACATTCGATCCGAATGCACAGGTGCGCACTGTACCGCCGGAGTTTAACGCCGGTCGCAACATTATGTAAATTGCGATGGGTCAAACCCGAGGAGGTGCAATCCATGAGGAAAGGTATAGCTGTACTGATTGTGCTTATGTTTTGCTACACAATTCCGGCTTGGAATACGCAGCATGCAACCGTCAATATTGCATATGCCGATGATGAATATGAGTATGAGTCAAGCAGCCTGTTCGAAGGCGACTACAGCACGCTGGAATACGGCAGTAGCGGGTGGCGTGTTGAGATGCTACAGTACGCGCTGGAGGATCTCGGATATGAAATAACGGACGAATATGGCGAATTCGGACGGTCAACATATAAGGCTGTCGTTAAATTCCAGCATGCCAACGGCTTGACATTGGATGGCAAAGCCGGCGAAAAGACGCTTACTTTGATAGAAAAGCGATACGATGAGTGGTGGGAAGAGTACGAAGACAGCTTAGAGCCTCAGATATTCTTAAACGATTATGAATACGACGAAGAGCTCTACGAACAGTACTATGGCGCAATCGACACAAGCGAAATTCCGCAAGAGATCGCCGGCAGCGCGATATACAGTGCGCATACAAACGTAGGGACAATCGTAATAGGCGACTCGAGGACTGTATATCGTGTAATAGATGGCGAAGTGACGGATCAATGGTCAGTGGACTCGGACACGAGCACCGATGATTTCGTATTTGACGCCTTTGGAGATTATCCCAGTCCGATATATCGCTGGTACGGCTATATTGGCAACATGTTCGTGTGGTTTGATGAAAACGGCATGAACTGTTTCACACGTCAATGCGCGGAATTCAGCTATTCGGGATCAAACATGTACTGCTATTCCATTGAATCGGGTGTGCTGCATGCCTATTCGCCATGCGGCTCGACCGTAATTACCGATGATGTTCTTGCTGTTCAAACAAAGGAAGGCTATACGTTCGTTCAGCGTTCGGATGGCGTCTATGTAGTCAATGCATCGCCATATAAGATCTCCAGCATAGCTCAAGACTATCTTGACGAACATCCTGTGCCGATAATCTATCTTGGCAATGGTACATTGGATATGTACCTAAGTGAACTGGACACCGCCCTTACCGACAAGAGCCAAGCGGAATTGTCGGATGACTTCGACCGAAAGTACGGTACCGACTTGACATTCTGGGGCAATCCGCGTCACGATTTCCAACTGTCGGATATCGATATGATGCAAGGTCTAAGCTTTAGGGAAGTCTACGATTTCTACGATTATGGCACGTACGATGATGATTTTAACTATCTCGAAATTTACGGGATAGACTGCGATGACCATTACGGCAGTTTATATTACACTTTTAGTGATGGCAAGGTAAAGCAGGTCGTATGGGAAGGCATTAACTGCGGCGAGGACGATTTTGCAGAAGTTTGCGATTACCTGGTAAGCGCAGGTGCGGTTAAGAGCGAAAAGTCCGATGCGCATAGTGCGACTGCCGAATATGTGTACATGCTTGACGATAGTGTTTTCTACGTCTACTATCATGAAGGCTCTATCGGTAGCCCGGGTACAGTTACGATTGAAACAACATATGCGTAATGCGAGCGTGTAAAGCAAAAATGCAATCCGAATCTCAAGTATACAGCCTGAGGTTCGGATTGCTTTGCGTTTTACGCGATTTTCGAGTCCAAATTACAATTTCCTGTACAAGACTATGGGCATCTGGTATAATGGTCATGAGATAAGCAAACAAATTGCACTTTGGAGGAGAAGCATATGAAACGTGAAATGGAAATTGCTCGTTGTGGATTGGCGTGCTGTTTATGTACTGAGTAGGGTAGCTGATTCGTTTCATTCGAACCGGCAAAAGATAAACCGGAATTTGTGAGGCTGGTTATGAATTTAGAATTTGAGGAATTAAGCCATCAGAATT
>CAYTOU010000035.1:6547-14402 GCA_964439295.1 uncultured Oscillospiraceae bacterium | reverse complement strand
CGGCGGCTTCACTTGAAGCGCTTTCCGCCTTAGAGTCATGCTTCTTATGACCTAGGCGACCCAGCCAACCGTGATGCTCCTCGTCGGCATCCTCGTCATCGTCATCGGCTTCATCCGCCTGTACGCCCTGCGGCTTTTCGGCGGGCTTTTCCTCCGACTTGGGCGCTTCTTTTGTCTCTACTATCGGCTGTTCGGAGTCCTTTTTCCAGGTATAGGACTGCGGCTGATAGTCGGCTTGAGTGGCTTCCTGCTTGGATGCGGCGCGCTTGGAGTTGCCGCGTCCGGCGGGCAGAGCCTGTATGCCGTCTGCCAATAATACCTTATCCACATTCAGGCGAACATCGCGTACCTCGATACCCGCGTTCTCCTGCACGTACGACTTGATCTGGGACTGCAGGCGCATCATGGTTTCGGGTATGTTTATGTCGCTGCGCGCGGACATGGTCAGTTCGATCGAAATCGAATCGTGATAGTCGCTGACCTTCATGCGCACATCGCTTATGCCCGGTACATCGCGTATGCCCTGGCTGACCAGAGTCTCAACCGCGGGCACGGAGATATGTATAGGACCTTCGGGCGCGTTAGGCATTGAAACGCCCGCACGGTCGCGCTTGCCCTTGCCCATCATTATGACCAGCATGCGCAGAGAGCACAGTACGCCCACCAACACGAACGCGCCGATTATTGCGCGCTGTATTATCGTGATGTTGACAATTGCCTCGCCCATTACATTGTCAAGCAGTATGCCGGTCAGTAGCTGACTGGCGTAGACAGGCTGTATCGCGATAAATGCTAAAGGCGCAAATACGCACAAAAGCACCAGAAAGCACAGTATCGCCTGTATCTTTTGCCAAACGGAGAATTTCTTCATATGATAATTGCCCCCTGTTAATGCAGCATTCCCGGCGGAATGAAACCGCCTCTATAAGTACATAATACATAAATGGCGGCGATATGTAAAGCCACCCGCCGCCACGTTCACAACATAGATCCAAATAAAACGTTTTTTGCTGCAAAACTGCCATCTTTGCGGGCGTGCTTATTTATTATCGGAATTCTCCTCGCCGGCAGTCTGAGTGTTTTTCTTGTCCGCCGCATCACATTCCAGCGTGCAGGTATCGCAATGGCCGTCGCACATCGGCTCGTCATCGTCGGATTCGTCCTGAGCGCTTCCCTGCTCGACCTTTGCATCGGCGGGTTTGGATTCGTCGGAGTCGCCAGACTGCTCGGTTTCTTCGGATGCTGCCGCTACGGGCGCATCGTTATCGTCCTGTATGGACTCGGGCTTATCCTCTGATGCGTCCTCTTCCTTATCGTCGTCGTGACGGCGCAGTGAGAAGCCGCTACGGAAAGAACGACGCTTGTCGCCGTCCTGATCGTCTGCGGTATCGGCCTTATCCTCGGTCTTGGCATCATCGCCATGACCCAGGCGCTCCACCTTAGCCGCATTGAGCTCGGCGCGCTGCTTCTGTTCCAGCGCCGCGGTCGCGCGATTTTCCTTTTCGAAGCTTATGCCCTGTACATATATGTTGATTTCGGGCACTTCGAGTCCGGTCATCGTTTCGATGGCCTTCTTGACATTATCCTGTATCTCGCGCGCTACGGTGGGCACGGGAGAACCGTAGTCCACGGTTATATTCAACTGCACATGTACCTGATTGCCTGTTATTTCCGCCTTAACGCCGCGCGTGAGCGCACGATTGCCCTGATTCTTGCGCAGCATATCAACCAGTCCCAGATTACCGTTGTTTATCATTGCGGCAACGCCTTCAACTTCGGTCGCCGCAAGGCCCGCTATCGTGGCCACTACATCCGTGGCAAAACTGACCGTGCCGTTAGCTGTGGAATCCAGCTCGACATTGGTAGTAAGATTTTCACTCAAGCGTAAACACCTCCTTGTCTACAAGCATTATAACAGATTTTCTTTAGACATTCAAACCCCTACGGCTATTTTAACCTCATGTAGGCCAATAATTTCGATATCGATCTGAACATGCGATATTATGTCTTATATATGAACGCATGCGGCGTTAATGCGTTTTTCGCTTTTCTGTCGCACGAAAGTCGCCTCGTAATTGCTTTTTGCACGCCAATTACGGGCGGATTTTGTCAAAATTATGCGGGTTAATAGAAATCTTCACGTCATATGGTTTGTAAAAGGCGCAAAAATGTGCTAGAATAGACTCCATTATAGCCAAGGCTATCAAAGGGAGGCACCACCATGCAGGAGAGCTCCGTACATACCAATTTTATTGAGGACATTATTAATGAGGATATAGCCTCGGGACGCGTTGCGGATAAAGTACATACGCGTTTTCCGCCCGAACCCAACGGCTATCTGCACATCGGCCACGCCAAGGCGCTGTGCATCGATTTCGGCATAGCGAAAAAGTACGGCGGCCAGTGCAACCTGCGTTTTGACGATACCAACCCCACAAAGGAAGATACCGAATACGTTGAGGCAATACAGCGCGATATAAAGTGGCTGGGCTTTGAATGGGCGCATCTTTACTACGCTTCCGACTTTTTCGACAGGCTGTTTGACATCGCATGCGACCTGATTAAGAAGGGCGTGGCGTATGTCGACGATCTTACGCCCGAGCAGATGCGCGAATACCGCGGCACACTGACTCAGCCCGGCAAGAACAGCCCCAACCGCGACCGTCCCATCGAGGAGAGTCTGGATCTCTTCAAGCGCATGAAGGCCGGCGAATTCCCGGACGGCAAGTACGTACTGCGCGCCAAGATAGATATGGCATCGCCCAATCTGATAATGCGCGACCCCACCCTATACCGCATACTGCGCCACCACCATCACCGCACCGGCGACAAGTGGTGCATCTATCCCATGTACGACTTCCAGCATCCTTTGCAGGACGCAATCGAGGGCATAACCCACTCGCTGTGCTCGCTGGAATACGAGATACACCGCCCGCTGTACGACTGGGTCGTCAATCAGGCCGGATTTGAACATCCGCCGCGCCAGGTTGAGTTCGCGCGTCTGAACATAACCAACACCGTTATGTCCAAGCGTTACCTGCGCCGCCTTGTCGAGGAGCACTTTGTAGACGGATGGGACGATCCGCGTATGCCCACCCTGGTAGGCATGAGGCGCCGCGGCTATTCCGCCGATGCCATACGCGACTTCCTTGAGCGCGTGGGCGTTGCGAAGGCGGACTCTACCGTCGATGAGAGGCTGCTGGAGCACTGTGTGCGCGAGGATTTGAACGGCACCGCATACCGCGCAATGGCTGTGCTTGATCCGCTTAAGGTTACCATAACCAACTGGCCCGAAGGCGAAACCATGGATGTCGAGATGGAGAACCATCCGGATCATCCCGAATGGGGCACGCGCGTGGTCAAGTTCGGTCGCGAGCTTTACATCGAGCGCGAAGACTTTATGGAAGAGCCGCCCAAGAAGTTCTTCCGTCTGGCACCCGGTCGCGAGGTACGCCTAAAGGGCGCATACATAATAAAGTGCGACGAGGTCGTAAAGGACGAAAACGGCAATGTCGTTGAGCTCAAGTGCTCCGCCGATCTGGACAGTAAGTCTGGTTCGGAAGGTGCACAACGCAAGGTCAAGGGTACTTTGCACTGGGTCGCCGCATGCGATTGCGCCGACGCCGAGGTGCGCCTGTACTCTCAGATGCTCAATCTGAGCGAAGAGGAAGTCGAGGCTGCGGCAGAGGCCGAGGGCGACGAGCTGAATGACGAAAACGCCGAGAGCCGTCCCGCCAAGCGCGACTTTACCGAAATGTTCAACCCCGAATCCAAGAAGGTACTCAAGGGTGTCAAGTGCGAGCGGTCCCTACTCAACGCCAAGCCCGGCGACAAGTTCCAGTTCCTGCGCATGGGTTACTTCTGCGTGGATCCGGACAGCCGCGAAGGCGCGCCGGTATTCAACCGCATAGTGGCACTCAAGGACACATGGGCAAAGGAAGCCAAAAAGTAACATGGAGGAAACTGCGATGATACGCACACGTTTTGCGCCCAGCCCCACAGGATACATGCATGTGGGCAACCTGCGCACGGCGCTGTTCACATACCTGCTGGCCAAATCCCAGCCTGACGGCAAGTTCATACTCCGAATCGAGGACACCGATCAGGAGCGCGAGGTCGCCGGTGCAACCGATCTGATATACAAGACGCTGCGCGAGGTCGGACTCACCTATGACGAAGGTCCCGATGTGGGCGGCGATTACGGTCCCTACATACAGTCCCAGCGCCGCGATATATATAAGGAATACGCATGGAAGCTGGTCGAGATGGGCGCGGCATACCCCTGCTTCTGCACAAAAGAGCGTCTGGACGCGCTGCGTGCGGAGTGCGAAAAGAAGGGCGACACCTTCCGCTACGACAAGCACTGCATGCATATACCGCTTGAAGAGGCAAAGGCGCGCATAGCTGCGGGCGAGCCGTACGTTATCCGCCAGAATATACCGCTAACGGGCACAACATCGTTTAACGACGAACTGTACGGCACCATAACCGTTGAAAACTCCACGCTGGACGATAACGTCCTGCTCAAGAGTGACGGACTGCCCACGTACAACTTCGCAAACGTTGTGGATGACCACCTGATGGGCATTACACACGTCATGCGCGGTATTGAGTACCTGTCCTCCTCGCCTAAATACAACCTACTGTACGAGGCGTTCGGATGGGACATACCCAAGTATGTACACGTGACCCCGATAATGCGCGATGCACAGCACAAGCTGAGCAAGCGCCACGGTGATCCCACATTTGAGGATCTAAGGCAGATGGGCTATCTGGACAGCGCGATAATCAACTACATTGCGCTGCTGGGCTGGTCGCCGGGAACCGATCAGGAATTCTTCACGATGGATGAGCTCAAGCAGTCCTTCTCTATAAAGGGTCTGAGCAAGTCCCCCGCTATATTCGATCTGCAGAAGCTACGCTGGATGAACGCCGAGTACATACGCAGGCTATCGCCTGAAGAGTACAAGGCGGCGGCACTCCCCTTCCTGCGCGCAGGTATGAAGGATGCCGACAAGTTCGATGTAGGTCGCATACTGGAGCTGCTGCACGGACGCACCGAGGTGCTCAGTGAGGTCGCGGGCATGGTAGACTTCCTTGAGGAAATGCCCGAATACGAAAACGATCTGTACACCCACAAGAAGATGAAGACCAATCCCGAAATCGCGCTCAACGCGCTCAAGTGGGTGCTGCCGGTAATCGAAGGAATAGACGACTTCAGCGAGCAGACTATTCATGATACCCTGATACCCGCTATCGCCGAAAGTGGCATGAAGAACGGTCAGGTGCTCTGGCCGCTGCGAATCGCCATATCGGGCAAGGCGTCCACTCCCGGCGGCGCGGTTGAAATCGCATACCTGCTGGGCAAGGATGAAACGATACGCCGCGTAAAGGCCGCTATCGAAAAGCTGAGCTAAATAAAATACCGATAATCGCCGGAGGAGCGAGGAATGCGCTTCTCCGGCAGTTTGTTTTTGACGCAATTGTGAAGACGCATTGTCGATTGCGGCGGCGAATGCAATTTTGCCCGGCTCTGACATGTGACATATTGCAAAACGCCGAATTTGTGGTATTATAAATGGTGGAATATTGTATGGCGGTGATAATATTGGACGCAAATGCCATAAGGGCAGAATATGCTGCACGCGCACTGGAAAGCATACGCCGCGACAGGCGCGCACTGCATCGCATACCCGAGGTCGGACACTGCGAATTCGAAACTCAGAAATACCTAATGCAGGCACTTAGCGAGCTGAAACCGGATGTGCTTGACGAGATTGCCGACACCGGTCTGCGCTGCGTCTTTTTGGGGCAGGCGGATACCAACGGCAAAAAGCGGCGCACGATAGCGCTGCGCTCGGATATAGACGCGCTCGACGTGACAGAGACTACAACGCATGACTTTAAGTCCGAACGAGAAGGCTTCATGCACGCGTGCGGGCACGATGGGCACATGGCGACAATGCTTGCGGTGGCGCGTTTCTGTGCGGAAAACCGCGCACGTCTGCGCGACAATGTGGTGATTTTCTTTCAGCCGGCCGAAGAGGATGACGGCGGTGCCGAGCGCATAATTGCCGCCGGCGGCATGCGCAATCCGGATGTGGACGAGGTATACGGCATGCACGTAATGCCCACGCTGGAGTCGGGCACTATCGCCTGCCCCGACGGACCGCTTATGGCATCCACATGCGAGCTGGACATAACCGTAGAGGGTACAGCGTCGCACGGCGCAATGCCGCATTTAGGGCGGGACGCGCTGGCTGCGGCGGTTGCACTGTATAATATGTTCCAGACCGTATTTACGCGCCAGACCGATCCGTTTGAGCAAAAGGTACTCACAATCGGAGCAATGCGCGCGGGCGAACGCCGCAACGTGGTTGCCGACAAGGCATACATGCAAGCAACGCTGCGCACATATGACGAAAACGTCGAAAAGCGATGCATTGAACTTATGCAAGCACATGCGCGCGCAATCGAAACCGCGTACGATGTCAAGTGCCGCATTGAGCGGCTTAGCAGTTACCTGCCGGTCATAAACGACCCGTATGCTGCCGGACGCGTGCGTCAAGTCGCGGGCGACATGTGCGTACCCGTGCATCCGCTCACGATTGCCGAGGACTTTTCGTTCTATCAGCGGCAGGCTCCGGGCGCGTTTTTCTTCTGCGGCGTGAAGCAGGGCGACAAGTATTCAAGTCCTTTGCATGCATCGGATTTCGACTTTGACGAAAGCTCGCTCATAAATGGACTTAAGGTGTTCATAGGTCTAATAGACTTAATATAATTCAGGAGGATTCAAGATGGGCTTTTTCCAACGATTCTACTATGGCAAAGCCGGTCAAGCCGACTTTAACCCCGAAGATCTGCCTAAAAACCGCCGTGAGCTATTCATGGCAATGCTAAAGATACGCTTCAGCGGACTTATTACTCAGAACCTGATATACCTCGTGTTCCTGATACCCGCGATTGCGGTATGCTGGATAACGCTGATGGTGCTTATGGCCATCGCTACCGAGGTCTCGAACGGAACCGAACTGGGCACCGAGCTACTGTCGCAGACATTTTCGTACATTAACTTGGGTCTTGTCGCAATGATACCTTGCCTTGGCATAGCGGGCATTGGTGCCAGCGGCACGACGTACATACTGCGCAACTGGGCGCGCGACCAGCACGCATTCGGCTTTTCCGACATAAAGGATTCGATTAAAGCCAACTGGAAGCAGGGACTGCTTTTCGGTCTCATGAGCGGCGTTGTCAATCTGGTATGCTACGTTGGTTGGTACTTCTACAGCACGCAGGCGTCGGCCGCAAGCGGTGCGAGCGCGATCATATACAGCATATTGCAGGGCCTTATGCTGGTCGTGGTATGCGTATGGTGGATGATAAACATGGTCGCATTCCCCATGATGATTACGTATGACCTTAAGTTCCGCACGCTACTGCGCAACTGTGCTATACTGGTAATCGGTCGACTGCCCTACAGCATTGGCATATGGCTATTGTCCATGCTGCCCACAATAGTCTGCTTTGTGATATTCCTGCTGACCGGCATATCGTGGGCGCTGTTGGCGTGGATAATAATATATGCGCTGATAGGCTTCTCATTCAACGGATTCCTATACGCGTCATATTCAAACTATCTGTTTGACCAGTATCTGAATCCGCGCATAGAGGGCGCGCAGGTCAATATGGGTCTGCGCTCGTCCGAATATGATGACGAGGACGAGGACGACGATACCCCTGTAAACGCGCAGCCCGGCTACACCCCCACTCCGGGTCCCGGAGGTTCGGGCGAAGCATGGCCGCCGCGCAACTCCTCATGGCTGGATGCACAGGCAGAGCGCAGCATGGATAATGA
>CAYTOU010000035.1:0-6447 GCA_964439295.1 uncultured Oscillospiraceae bacterium | reverse complement strand
TACCGAAACCAAACCCGAAGAAGACAAATAATCGATAGAAGTAGTGTGCACAATCCGGGAGGTAAAATGCCGCCCGGATTGATGTGCGCTTGACTATAGGCAGTGTGCGGTTTAAAATGCACATGGGGAGCTGCTTATGTCACAAGCATGGGGCTATATGCCGCGGTATGTGGCTATTGGTTGGAGAATATTTTTTTAGCGGAGATACGGATGTACCAGGAATTTGCGGCGGTATATGACCGCTTCATGGACGATTTTGACTATTCCGCATGGGCGGACTATTACATCGAACTTTTGCGAAAGAACGGCTTCAGCGGCGGCGAGATATGCGAATGCGGCTGCGGCACGGGTTCGCTGACTATAGAATTATTGCGGCGCGGCGAGCGTGTATTGTCATCGGACATAAGCGAGGACATGTTGCGCCTGGCCGGCGAAAAGGCGCGCCATGCGGGAATGCGTGCGCGCTTCATAAAGCAGGATATGCGCGCGCTTACACTGCCCCACCGCACCGATGCCGTCATATGTGCATGTGACGGTGTGAATTACCTGCTGACTCAAGGCGATGTAAAGCGCTTTTTTTCGGCGGCGTACAATGCACTTAAGCCGGGCGGAGTGCTGGCTTTTGACATATCGTCACGACACAAGCTTGAACATGTGCTTGGAAACGGCTTCTTTGGCGAGGAGCGCGATGACTGCGCCTATCTATGGCAAAACACATTGGATGCGCAAAATCACATAGTGAATATGGATATAACCTTCTTTGTGCAGGAGCGCAGCGGCTTATACCGCCGGTTTACCGAGCAGCAAAAGCAGCGCGCGCATAGCAGCGAGGAAATCTGCCTGTGGCTCAGCGAATGCGGATTTGAACGGATAAACGCATACGGTGACCGCACATTTGATAATCCTAATGCGGATGAAATGCGACTGCACTTCGTATCAGTCAAGCCTTAAAAAAACAATTTTGCAAAGCGCATACGCGTTTTGCTTATGAGGAGTTTGTATATGGAATTCATGCCCAAGTCTTATGAAGGCGATACCCTATTGCACATAACGCTGATGGATGGTCAGGCGCGTGCGCTGCTGGTCAATTCAACCGCGCTGTGCGAGGAAGCTCGCCGTACACATACCCTATCCAATGTCGCGTGTGCAGCGTTGGGACGACTCATGACCGTATCGGTCATGATGGGTTCAATGCTAAAGACATCATACGGCAGTGTCACAAACACGGTAAAAGGCGATGGACCTTTAGGCGCGCTGGTTGCCGTTGCGCACGAAGACCTGACAGTCAAAGGCTATGTCGACAAGCCGCGCACTGAGCTGCCTCTGCGCAGCGACGGAAAGCTTGATGTAGGCGGAGCCGTAGGTACGGGACACCTTACCGTTGTGCGCGATTTAGGGCTCAGAGAGCCGTATGTTGGTCAGGTGGAGTTGACCAACGGAGAAATCGCGTCCGACTTTGCCTATTACTTCGCAGCCAGCGAGCAGCAACCTACCCTTCTTTCCCTAGGCGTACTCATGCCGCAGGCGGGAAGCGGCGAAAGCCACGTCATAAGCGCGGGTGGACTGCTGATACAGCCGCTGCCCGACTGCTCCGAAGAATTGCTTGAACAGCTCGAGGCGCGCACCGCGTCCTATTCCGACATATCGCGTCAGTTGGTCGATCACACGCCCGATGAGCTATGCGAGGAGTTCTTTAAAGGACTGGACGCGCGCATAATCGAGCGTCATACCCCCGCCTACCGCTGCGATTGCAGCGTTGAGCGCATTGAGCGCGCGCTCATTTCGCTGGGACGTGAAGAGCTGGAGAGCATGATAAACGAGGATCACGGCGCACAGTTGGAGTGCCACTTCTGCAACAGGCGGTATCAGTTTACCGCGGACGAGTTGCGGGCGCTACTGGATAAGGCGACCTAAAAAACGCAATCGCCGCAAAAGCTGAAAGGAGCAACATGACCGATAAAAACGGATACGTACTCAACTTTACGCGTGATGCTGCATTCATAAATCAGCGTGGCCGGGCGCACCGCGATTCGGGCAATGACATGGAAGCGCTCAGGCTATTCAGGCGCGCAAGTGAGCAGGAGCCGGACAACCTCAAGTATCGTCTGGATGTATGCGAAACGCTAAGCGACATGCATTCAACGCGCGCGGCATACGACGGTATTGTGGATATAATCAACGATGGACTTATTGACAACGCTGCTTTAGCCGACTCAAACGTCGCTCATGCGGTATATTGCACGCTGGTGCGCTGCCTGAATGCGAATGAGTATTTCGCCGGAGCAAACAGCATATTGCGATATGCGCGCAGCTATATCGGCGATGATAATGAAGCAGACGATGATGATTCATACATGCCCATGGTTGTTCAGACGACAATCGGCGAAATGAGTCAGCGCAACAGTCACATAAAGCTGCACTTTCTTGAGCGATTACACATGTATGCAGAAGGCGGCAACATCAAATGCGCATATGCACTCGCCAAGCGCTATCTGCGCCATCATAAGAACAGTCCGACTGCGCATGCCGCAATGGCATGGGCGGAAATGCTCAATGGCAATCAGCCGGATTCGATGGAGCATTTAGTGCGCGCTTTAGCGATGACCAAGCGTGACGAGTGGGTGCTGTCGATTGCGGCGCGCATACTGCTTTCAGGAGAGCACGGCCAGGCACAGCCCGCGCTCGAAAATGCCTTTCAGGTAAGCAACAGTCGCATGTGCGACAAAGTGCTACTGCAGCAGGCGATTGCGCTCAACATGGACTCGCTGGTGCTGGATATAGCGACAAAGCTATTGGAGCAGGATGCAGGCGAACCTTACTTATGCGCGTGTCAAGCCGCGGCAATGATAAACATGGGCGATTCGCCCCGCGCAGCGCTGGCTGTTATGAGGCGCAGTCTTGAACTATACCCCGGCGATATTACGGCGCGGCACTATGCGGACATTATAAGTAAATCCATGCCCGACTGCGTGCCGATAAAGTACCCTGACCACGAAATGCTTGAGGAATGGGCGCGCGCGGTATTCGACATACGCGCGATGCTGATCGAAAGCAACGGCATAGTGCCCATGTATACCGACAATATGATCGCGCTATTGGAGTGGGGACTATACAATCGCGACGATGATATAAGCGCCTCATCGGCGGCGCTGCTTACGCATGCCGCAAGCGAGGACAAGGCGCGGATGGCGCTATGGCACTTCCTTGCGTCGAACGGACCGACGGACGATCATCGCCTATCGGCAATGGAGATAATGGTCGCATCCGACATAAAGCTGCCCCGCATTGTATTTTTGCACGGCAAGCTGCACAGCCTTGACGAAAATTCCATGTGCCGCATAATGGCGCATGAAGAGAGCCGCCTAGACATACGAACGGCTGCCAAGCGCCTACGCGAATACCCGGACTCGATAGTCGCACTGCGCGCGCTGTCGTTCTTTTCGGGCAATGCTCAAAACGATGCCAATATGAGTGCGACTGCGCTGGAATGCGCGTACCGCATAACGCACGGCGAAGCGATAAGGCTACGCGAAGTTGCCTCAAAGCGCGGGCTCAACTGCGCAAAGCTTACCCGCGCGGTTTACTCACTGATAGAAATTTCCCATCCGCAGGAGGACTAACTATGAAATGCATTAACTTCGACTCACACTTCAACCAATATGTACAGCGCTGGATGACCGAGAACCGTTCACATTACAAGAATGTGGACGAGATGGAAGCCCAGATGCCCGATGTATACCTCAAGTGGGTCAACATACCCATGGACTGGCTGGATGGTCAGACGCCGGCGTTGTATTTTGAGCAGTTTGACGATCCGACAATGCTATGCAAATGGATGCTCAAGTACATTCGCAGCAACATTCCCCTGCCCGATCAATTGCTCGAGCGACTGGCATGCATGGGTGAAGAAGCGGTTGAGCCGCTTATGGACATTGCGTTTGACCGCGAGCAGCCCGATGAGGCGCGCATGAGCGCGATGGGCACACTGGAGCAGATACAGTCCGAGCGCCCTATGGACAAGCTGATTTCACTAATAGCGCATGCGCATGAGGACGAGAGCGAGCTAAGCAATCTTGCAGGTGAAATGCTGGTGGGCTTAGGCGAAAAGGTCATGCCCGGCGTTGTTGAAGCCATGGTAAGCGCAAAGCCCGAGCGCGGCATTGTGCTACTTGACGTGGCGTGCAATTTCCCGGGAGATGAGCGCATATACGACTATGCGATAAAGCTACTGCGCTCCATGCCCGAAAACCGCGCGCTGATAGCATCGTATTTGGGCAAGCTGGGCGATGCGCGCGCTATAGATGTGCTTATGCCCATGCTGGAATTGCAGGAGCTGAACTATCTGGACTATCTGGAAATACGCGACGCGATAGAGGAGCTGGGCGGCGAGGTCAAGACAGACCGCGAGTTTGCCGGCGACGAATACTACGAGTCAATGAAAAACATGTAAGATAGGCACTGACCGCATTCAAACACGGGAGGTATGCATATGAAATGCCCTAATTGCCGATACGAAAACGATGCATCCGCATCATACTGCGCGAACTGCGGCTCGCCGCTCAAGAGCGGCTCTGCAGAAGACACGCAGGTATTCCGCCGCAGCGACCTAAACGGCAATGCGGCGCAGCGCACGGCGCGTCCCCTACCCACATCCGCCACGCCGAATGCCAACCGCACATCTACGCGTACGAGCACGCGGCGCAATCCGCAGTCCGCGTCAAGCGCTTACACCGATGACGAGTCGGTCGAAAGCGCGAGCCGTCCGACGCGCGTCGAGCGTGACGACGAGTACTCCAGGCGCAGACCCAAGGAGCCGATATACGATCCGGACGAGATGGAAGATGACGAGTACGAGGAGCCGGAAGCGGCACGCGCAGCCAAGCCGCGCAACAATAAGCTAGTCATCGCGGGCATATGTGTGCTCAGTCTAATGGCGCTAATGCTACTGGTAATATGCTTTTTGACGTTCACCACAGCCGGACAGCGTTGGAAGGCATCAGCGGGCTTAAACGCGCCCGCATCGGCGTACTGGCAATTGGGTGACGAAGCGCTTGCCGCCGGAAACACCGAAAAAGCCACGGAGTACTACGAAAGTGCGCTCAGTCGTGATTCATCCAACTATGACGGCGCGATAAAGCTTGCTCAGGCACTCATAAGCACGGGCGACACCGAGCGTGCCGAGCGCGCATATCGTCTGGCTATAAACCTACGCCCGACCGAGAGCGAGCCATACGATCGTGTAATCGAGCTAATGCAGGCGCGCAATGCATCCGAAAGCGAAATGGTAACCATACTGCGGACCGCGTATCAGAACACTGCCAACGAGGAATACCACACGCAGCTACTCACATACGGTCCCAGTACGGTACGATTTGACCCCGCGGAGGGCGAATACTCGTACTCGATAAAGCTACAGATGGCGAGTGATGACGGCGCCACGATCTATTACACCACGGACGGTTCGCAGCCGACGATATACTCAAACAAGTATGTACTACCCATTGAGCTAGGCGAAGGCACTTTCACGGTACGTGCGATTGCGTACATGAACGATCTATATTCGGGCGAGTCCAGCTGCGCGTACGTTATCAAGTTCCCGGCCGTTGAGTCGCCGCAGTTTTCGTCCAAGCCCGGCAAGTATGCCGTGGACGACGACGGATACAAGGTCATTGGGGTAACTGTACCTGACGGTTGCACCGTTTACTACACTACTGATGGCAGCGACCCGGATGCCGATTCCAATGAGTATTCGGACGGCATAAAGCTAAAGACCGGAACGTACACGATACGCCTTATTGCGCGCGACTCAAGCGGGCAATATTCAAGCGAAGTCAGCGCCGATTACGAGATTATAGCGGCGCTAAAGGAGCCGTTCTCGGACGAAGATCGTTTCAAGTCATTCTATGTGGATGTGACCACGCAGGACGATGTGAACAACCAGTTCAAGAAGCTACTTGAAACGACCGGCGACACGAGCACGTTCTTCACGCAGCACTACAATTTCGGCGAGGTTGACTTTACCGTCAAGAACGGAACGCCCGTTGTGACCGCCGTACGCATTACCAACAGCGACATACGCGGCGTACGCGACACCAAGGTCGGTTGGGATGCCGAGGATGTAATCGCGCTCTTCCGCGATGAAAAGCACGAGAAGGCCAACGGCGAACGCGAGCTATACACCCTAGGCCACAACCAATACGGCTGGATCGAATACGATTCTAACGGTGACATAAGCAGCATAAACTACATGTACACGCGCAATGGCAATCAGCTAGTCGAATTACACTACACGGTAGTCGACGGCGAAGTCAGCGCTATGGAGTATTGCATTAGCGACATGTAGGACTTGGGGTAGCTATAATCGAAACAGGGGGAACGCGCTTTCTTTTCGAGAAAAGAAAGCTGCAAAGAAAAGCCGCTTGCCTTCGGCCTGTTCTAATGCAGCAT
>CAYTOU010000034.1:0-14420 GCA_964439295.1 uncultured Oscillospiraceae bacterium | reverse complement strand
GTCTTATGACATGCTTTTTTGAGAAGAGTGTGATACTATGATGTTAAATAAGTGTGCAGTCAGCGTGCATGATAAGGAGGTTGTTCTATGCATACTCTCGCAATTATCGGATTTGGCGGTATGGGTAGTTGGCATGCGAAGAATATTATGGAGCGCGTGCCGGAGCTTAAGGTTAAGGGAGCATTTGATATACGCGAAGAAGCGCTTGACAAAGCACGTAGCATGGGACTTCATGCCTATGCTACGCTCGATGAGCTCCTATCGGATCCCGAGGTTGATCTTGTTACAGTAGCTACACCGAATAATTTCCATAAGCCATTAGTCATACAGGCTTTGCATGCCGGAAAGAATGTAATATCGGAGAAGCCGGTTACTCTCAATGCAGCGGAATTGGAAGAAATCATAGCGGTACGCAATGAAACCGGCAAATTGTTTTCCGTACACCAGAACCGTCGTTGGGATAAGGACTATGTGATTATCAAAAAGATACTTGCGGATGGTACAATCGGCAAACCATACTTTATTGAAAGCCGTGTACAGGGGTCTCGCCGTTCAATGCATGGCTGGCGTGGTTACAAGGTTAACGGTGGTGGCATGTTGTTGGACTGGGGTGTACACCTTCTTGACCAACTGATGAACATGATTGATGCACCCGTTGTATCTGTTGACGCTCATTTGCTGAGTCTTTTTACGCCAGGTGTGGATGATAATATAAAAATACTTATCCGTTTTGGTAACGGCGTATCAGCGCTCATGGAGATGGCGACAAATTGCCTTATCAACCACCCGCGTTGGCACATAAGCGCCACAGACGGCACTTGCGTCATAGAAAATTGGGAGTGCGATGGGCGCATTGTCAAGCTCAATACCGATGCACAGATGGAATGGGCCGACGACATAGTATACACAGCTGCAGGTCCTACCCGCACAATGGCACCGCGTCCTAAGCAGACCATACAAGAGCTGCCTCTGCCCGAGGTGGAAACCGACTGGTCAAGCTATTACAAAAACATATTAAGTACGCTCGACGGCACAGCGGAGCTGATTGTTAAGCCCGAACAAGCCTTGCGTGTAATGAAGGTTATTGACCTCATGTTCCGTTCCGAAGAACTGAAGCAAGGACTCAGCTGTAACATCTGATACTACGCCGCCAATATGCGGCAAGCGAAAGGATCTTTCAAATGAAGAACATTGCCATGATAGGTGTTGGCGCAATTAGCGGCATATACCTAAAGAACCTGACGCAAATGTTCAGCGAGGTAAAGCTGATTGGCGTATGCGATCTGATACGTGAGCGCGCCGAAAACGCGCAGAGGGAATACAATGTGCCGCGCATATACGACACGATGTATGACGCGTTTGCCGACCCGGATGTCGATATAGTGCTCAATCTGACGCGCCCGTATGAGCACTTTGAGGTATCGCGTCAGGCATTGCTCGCCGGAAAGCACGTATATTCGGAAAAGCCGCTGGGCGCCGACTTTGAAGAAGGCAAGGAGCTTGTGCGCATTGCCGAAGAAAAGGGACTTATGTTGGGCGGCGCGCCCGACACGTTCCTGGGCGCAGGCATACAGACCTGCCGCAAGCTGATTGACGACGGCTTTATTGGCGATGTTCTGGGCGCGGCATGCTTCATGATTGGGCACGGTCCCGAGAGCTGGCATCCCGATCCCGAGTTCTTCTATAAGCGCGGCGGCGGACCCATGATGGACATGGGACCATACTACGTAACCGCGCTCATAAACCTACTGGGCGGCGTAAAGGGCGTAAACGGCATTACGCGCAAGTCGTTTAAGCAGCGCATGATAACCAGCAAGCCTTTTGCCGGAAAGATTGTCGATGTAGAAGTGCCCACACACGTAATGGGCAATCTGCACTTTGACAGCGGCATCGTGGGCACAATACTGACAACGTTTGACGTGTACTACAAGGGTGCGCCGAGGTTTGAAGTTTACGGCTCAAAAGGCACGCTGTTTGTGCCCGACCCCAATACATTCGGCGGACCTGTGCGCCTATTACGTCCCGAAAACGGCGAAATTGTCGACATGCCGCTGCTGTTTGATTACAAGGAAAACAGCCGCGCGTTGGGGCTTGCCGATATGGCCAAGGCGCTTGAAACCGGTCGTCCCTTCCGCGCGAGCTATCAGCAGACGCGCCATGTGCTCGAAATACTGACTTCGTTTGAAAAGTCATCCGATATGGGCGGCGCTTATTACGCGCTGGAAACCCATTACGAGCGCTTCCAGCCCATGGTAAACTGCCCGCGTCACGGCGTGCTTGACTAAACAGATACCCTCCATGCGGCGGAAGTGCGCAGCAAAACTTGGCATAAGTCAAGTCCCGCACTTCCGCCATTCTTTTTTGCCCGTTTACTTATCGAGCTCGTACACAATGTCAAATTCTTCTTTGGCAGATGCGTTGCGCAGCGTAAGCATTAAGCGGTACAGATTGGGTCTACGCCATTCGCTTAGGAGCTTTTTATCGGTAAGCGCCTTGCACTGCACCTCGGCGGTGAACTTATTTGCATCGTAGTGGATGCGAAGCTTGCCGCCACCCACATCAAGCAAAGCATATCCGTCATGCAATTGCGGCTCAACTGCGCATACAATCGGAATCGTGAGCGTTACAGCGCCATCCGCTGCGGTCAGCGCGTCATGTACGCTTACCGCTCCATGTCCCCTATCAAGGCATACAGTGCGCACATAGTTCTTCACGCCGGCGTCTTTAGGATATGCACCCGCTATATCCATTGTAAGTGCGGGCGATGCGCCTTCATCGCAGTGGACATTGCATGCGGTGTAGTCCTTGCCGGGCAACTGGTTGCAGCCGTTTATGATCGCGGTATTATGCCAGTCGCTGCACATTGCCCATATCGTATACCGCTCGGTGGAGAATGTGCGGCGCGAATAGGTCTCTACGCCCACATCGCATATGGCCGCTTCGCCGTTTACGTATATTATGTAGTTGCCGACATCGTTATGGTTATGGCTTTCGCCATTGTGACCCGCCTTGGCCGCAAGGAAGAGGCCATTCGTGTCATTAGCCGCACTGCGGGCAGTCAATATCTGTATGCCGGGCATGTAATGCTGTAGCGGTTCAACGGTGGGTGCTCCCTTCACAAGGTCGGGCGTGTACATCATAATATCGGCTATGCAGCGGTATATGTTGTATCGATTGACGCGGTATGCCGCGACGCCATTGCCCGCCGCCATCATGCCGCGTGCATACTCGATAAGCTCGTTGCATCCGCATGCGCGTCCGTAGCGCATAAGCAAAAGGCAATTGGGGCTTATTTCGGGACTTGCATCGGCAAAGTTGACGTGCTGAAGTCCCGCTATATGCACGTACATAATGTACTTGCCTATGTTTTGTATCTTTTCATTGCCGAATATGTTTACGCGGCCGTTCGTTGCGCCGTACAGTTCCTCCAGCGCATCGAACAGTGACCCTCCTGCCACATTGAAATATGACGGACCTTCATCGCAGCCGCCATCCGGCGCGTACGAATCGATGAAGTACTGTAGACTCCTTACCGACTTTTCGATCATCGCGCAGCGCTTTTGATTGTCCGCGCATACGCACAGCGTAGCGGCAATCAGATTGGAGTTAATCCACGGGTTCCAGTTGTTCATAAAGCCCTTGCCGAAGCCCGACCACGGCATGATTTGTTCGGACAGGAACGGATTGAATATACGCCTATCCAGTTCGATTTCTATGCGGCGCTTTATGAGCGGCGTTATGCCGTCCAGCTTATCGCCCAGCATATAGTAAACCCAACCCAGTAGCGATGCCGTTTCAGCGGCAAACAGATCGATATACGGCGGTCTGTCGATATCCGGCAGCGCGGTCAATTGCCCGGTGGCTTGGCTGTTATGCGCAGGTACTACCCAGCTGGTTTCCTCGCATATAGCCCATACGCCGTTGGCTATGTCGTCCAGATAGTCGCCTTTGCCCTCTATGCACTCGCCCATCATAAGCGTGTAGAGCATATCACGCCTTTGGAAATAGTTGGTTTCAAACTTTTCACGATTGCCATCGCGGACAAAGTCCATGTACCTTACCGCCTGAAGTTCGGGCCAGGAGCAGTTTTTCAGCACATGCGCGCTATGACTGAAAAACCACTTCGCCTCCTGCGGAAGTGCATCCCACTTCTCGCGCTCACATGCGCGCGGAAAGGGATGATAGTCTGCGCGGCTTTTAAGTGTATGTTCGATATCGGATGCCTTTAAAGCTGTTACGAGCATTTCGTTATTACCTCCGTTCGAATTAGAGTAGCTGCCCAAATTATAGCACTTTGATTACCCGCTGTAAACGCAAAAAGCCGTCTGTGCTAAACAGACGACTCTTTCGCGTAGTGTATAGTTAAGTGATTGGGCTTTATGCCACTCCCTCAAACTGGCTGTTATAGAGCTTATAGTAGAAGCCCTGCTTTTTGATCAGCTCGTCATGGCTGCCCTGCTCGATTATGTGACCGTCTTTCATGACCAGTATCACATTCGCCTCGCGTATTGTGGACAGTCTATGTGCGACAATAAAGCTGGTGCGTCCCTGCATCATGCGCAGGAAAGCCTCCTGTATCTTGATTTCGGTGCGTGTATCGATGGAGCTTGTCGCCTCGTCAAGTATCAGCATGGGCGGCAGGCACAGCATTACGCGCGCAATGCAAAGTAGCTGCCTTTGACCCTGGCTTAGATCCTCGCCGCCTTCGGTGATTACGGTATCGTATCCGTTGGGCAGGCGGGTTATAAAGCTATGCGCATGCGAGGCCTTTGCGGCGGCGATTATTTCGTCATCGGTCGCATCGGGCTTGCCATAGGCAATGTTGGAGCGAATCGTGCCCGCGCGTAGCCATGTATCCTGCAGCACCATGCCGTACGAGCGGCGCAGCGAATCGCGCGTAACGTCGCGGATATCCTGACCGGCAACCGATATGCTGCCCGAGTCGACATCGTAAAAGCGCATGAGCAGGTTTATAAGAGTGGTCTTGCCGCAGCCGGTAGGACCGACTATTGCCACGCGCTCACCGGGCGCGACATTTAGGTTCAGATCCTCTATAAGCTTGCGATCGGGCTGATAGCTGAATGCGACATGCTTAAGTTCGACAGTGCCATCGGGCTTGAGCTCTTCGGCATTCTGCTTTTCGGGCACCTGCTCGGTTTCATCCAGGAATTCATATATGCGCGCCGCGCAAGCCAATGCGTTCTGCAGCTCGGTAACAACGCCTGATATTTCGTTAAACGGCTTTGTGTACTGGTTGGCGTAGCTTAGGAATACGCTCAACTGACCTACCGATATGCCGCCGCCAAGTGCCATTAGCGCGCCGGTAAGACCCACGCCGGCGTATACTAGGTTATTGACAAAGCGCGTGACCGGGTTGGTAATGGAGCTGAAGAACACAGCCTTCATGCTGACATCGCGCAGACGCTCGTTTATTTCGTCAAAGTCCTTAAGGCTCTGCTCTTCATGTCCGAACGCCTTTACCACCTTTTGACCATCAATTAGCTCATTGACAAGCGCGGTCTGTGCGCCGCGCTCCTTGGTCTGAGCGCTGAAGTAGCGGTATGTGCGGCGCGCCACAAATGCGGCGGCAACTAAGCTGAGCGGGGTGACGCATATTACGACCAGTGCAATGCGCGCGTCCACGTACAGCATGAACGAAAGAGTGCCTATTATCGTCATTACGCCGGTAAACAGCTGGCTAAAGCCCATAAGCAGACCATCGGCGAACGCATCCACATCGGCGATTATGCGGCTGACCAAATCGCCCGAGGAATGCGTGTCCAGGTACTTTAGAGGCAGACGCTGCATCTTGGCAATCGCCTCATCGCGCAGGTCGCGCGATACGCCGTATGTCACGCGGTTATTGCACTCGCTCATTATCCACTGTGCAAGTGCGGCAACGCCTATCGACAGGGCGATGTATACGACAATGCGCGCCACGCCCGCGAAGTTTACCTGACCCGCGCCCACCATTTCGTCTATGGCATCGCCGGTCAGTATGGGTATATACAACTGTGCCGCCACGGAAAGTGCCGCCACGATCAGGCTGACTATAACGTAAGTGCGATACGGCTTTATGCGCGTGAGTGTGCCCTTCATTGCCGATTTGCGCGCGTCGCCGCTTAATTTGACTGCCTTCTTGCCCGCCATTAACGGTCACCGTCCTTTCCGTACTGGCTTTCGTATATCTCGCGGTATACGGCGCAAGTATGCATAAGCTCGTCATGCGTGCCACTGCCCACGAGTGCGCCGTCATCCAGCACGAGTATCTTGTCGGCATGCATTAGGCTGGATGTGCGCTGGCTGACTATGAACACGGTCATATCGCCCGGCAATGCCTTGAGCGCGCGGCGCAGTGCCGCATCGGTCGCGTAGTCCAGTGCGCTGGCGCTATCGTCCAATATGAGTATACGCGGATGCTTGACCAGTGCGCGCGCGATTGTCAGGCGCTGACGCTGACCACCCGACAGATTGCGTCCGCCCTGCTCCACCTCATCGTCCAGGCCCTTGGCCTTGCCACGCACGAACTCGGCGGCCTGTGCGGTCTCGAGTGCCTGCCACAGATCGTCATCGGTCGCGCCCGGATTGCCCCAGAGGAGGTTAGAGCGTATAGTACCCGAGAAGAGCTGAGCGCGCTGCATTACAATGCCCACGCCGCCGCGCACCTGTTCGCGGGTATAATCGCTTATCTTATGCCCGAACAGTTCAACGCTGCCGCCCGTCGCGTCGTAAAAGCGCGGTATCATGTTGACCAGGCTGCTCTTGCCGCTGCCCGTGCCGCCTATTACGCCGATGGTCTGACCGACAGCCGCCTCGAACGATATATCGCTCAGGCTTTCCGAACCTGCACCGGCATAGCGCAGTGACGCATGGTCGAAGCGCACGGCGGGCGCACCCGAAACCTGCTGTGCGGGCTTATCGGCAAATTGCATTTCGGGCTGAGTATTGAGCACGGCATTTACGCGTCCGGCGCACGCCATTGCCTTAGTGACCTGTATAATCAGGTTGGCGAGCTTTACCAGCTCGACAAGTATCTGAGTCATGTAGCTGACCAGCGCGATTACATCACCGCTGAGCATTGTGCCCACGTTTATCTGCACTGCGCCGGTATTGAGTATTGCGATTATCGCGATATTCACTATGGCGTACGTGAGCGGGTTCATGAGCGCCGATATGCGACCCACGCGCAACTGCATCTGAAGCAAAAGTCCGTTGGACTTATTGAAGCGCTCGGTTTCGCTCTTTTCCATATTGAACGCGCGCACTACGCGCACACCGGACAGGTTTTCGCGGGTAAGTCCGGTCACGCTGTCCAGATTGGACTGCACGCGCTTATACATGGGCATAGTCAAAAGCATTATGCCGAACACGACAACCGCCAGCACGGGTATGGTTATTACGAATATTATTGCCGCGCGGGCGTTTACGACAAATGCCATTATCATGCCGCCGATTACTACGAACGGGCTGCGCATGAACAGGCGCAAAAAGAGGTTAAGTCCGCTCTGCACCTGGTTTATGTCGCTGGTCATGCGCGTTATGAGCGTGCTACCGCCCAGGCGATCCAGCTCGGAGAAGCCCAGATGCTGTATGTGCTCCATTAGCGCGTGGCGTAGACTTGCGGCATAGCCTACCGCCGCCTTGGACGCAAAGTACTGTGCGGTAATCGAGCACGCCAATCCTATAAATCCCAATGCGACCAGCAGACCGCATCTTTGCCATATATAGGCGGCGTTTCCGCTGGCAATGCCGGTATTGATTATGTCTGCCATAACCAGCGGCACGAACAGGTCGAACAGCGCCTCCAGCATCTTAAACAGAGGTGCCGTTACGCTCTCTCGACCGTAGCCCTTAAGGTATTTCATCATGCCTTTCAAATTACATGTCCTCCCGGTCATATTACTGTGCGTATAGCAGTATACCACACTTGCGCTCATACGAAAAATATATATTTCATCGCATAGTCAAATGTCACGCGTATATGATATAATATATTCACCATCAATCCGGGCGGTGAAATGCATGGATCTTAGGCAGATTAAGTACTTTATTGCGGTCGTTGAAGAGGGTACGGTATCGGGCGCGGCGCGCGCGCTGCACATGTCGCAGCCGCCGCTGACCGCGCAAATGCACGCGCTGGAGGACGAACTGGGCTGCGCGCTGTTTGAACATGTAGGGCGCAGGCTGAATATAACCGAGGCGGGGCGCACGTTCTACGCGCGCGCAAAGGCAATCGAAGCGCTATGCGCGGATACGCGCGCCGAGATGGCCGATCTGAGCGCGGGCGCGGCGGGTGTAATGCATATAGGCGTTATTTCTTCGGTATGCGGTGCCGAGTTCATAAAGTGGCTGACCGCATTTGCAAGCGAGCATCCGGGTGTCAGGTATGATCTGCACGAGGCGAACACGTACCAGCTGATAACACTATTGCGCGAGCGGGCAATTGATCTGGCGATTATTCGCACGCCGTTTGCCGCGCCCGACATGTGCATATCCCCCATTCGGCGCGAGAGCATGATAATAGCGGGCAAAGGCGAATTGCTTCGCGATATCAAAGGTTCGCATGCGACACTTAGCGACCTAGGCGGCATGCCGCTACTGATATACCGCCGTTGGGAGCGCATATTGCGCGAAAAGTTTGAGCAGAGCGGCATTGTGCCGCGCGTGGTCTGTGTAAGCGACAGCGCGCTTACAACGATGTCGCTTGCCGCAGCCGGTCTGGGCGCGGCGCTCGTACCCGCATCCACATTGTCGGGTGCGGACTATGCGGGAATTGCCTTTAGGGACATTACAGATGCGGATATGTCCAGCGAGATAGACGCGGTATACCGCGCGGATACCGAGCTGACCGCACCGGCGAGGGAATTCTTGCGCGCATTGTCGCTATTGAGATGATAACTTAACGTATATTGCACATATACTGTGTATACGGCGGTCGGCGCGCGCAATGTTCATTATTCGGCACATTCCGTAACAAAAGCGCCGCGGAAAAGCACCATGGACGCTCCCAACTTTTAATAATGCGGTAACCGAAGCATTCAAATAAAGGTGTACAATCTTCTCGACCCGAAAGGGAAAAAGCCGAACCGCTAGTTCCGCTTTAATTTAAGGAGGTTATTCCCAATGAAGCGTTCTTTTAAGGTTGTTGCTCTGGTTCTGTGCATGATCATGGCTATGTTTGCTTTCGCTGCTTGCAGCAGCACCTCTTCCACCACCACCGCTACCGAGGCTCCCACCGAGGCTGCTACCGAAGAGGCGGCTACCGAGGCTCCCGCTGAAGAGACTGCTACCGAAGCTCCTGCTGAAGAGACTGCTACCGAGGCTCCTGTTGAGGCTGAGGCTACCGCAGAGGCTGACACCACCACTGTTGGCTAATAGCTGATTGCAAAACCATTATTTTGACCCTGCTTTATGGCAGGGTCTTTTTTTAACTCCGTTCACATTGCATATAGTATCGATTAGATGTAAAATCTATCTATAGATGAAAGACGTCAAATCCTAAGGAGTGCTACGGAATATGAACTACGACAAGACACGTCAGGCGGCGCAAAAGCAGGTATCCGAAATGAGCCATACTCTTGCAAAGTGCGGGCTTAAGCTGCGCGATGAGTACACTCTGGATGATGCCATAGAGTTCGCGGGAAAGCGCGTGCTGGAGCTGATAGATGAAGGCTACGGCGGAATGCTTGCGCTTCTGGCGGCGCACTCACATGCCGGACGGCGCGTGTCGGATGATATCATATTCGTCGATGCCAATACAGTCCTGACCGCGCAGTCGCTTACCATGCTTATGCGCGAGGTGTTTAGACTGGCAGGCTGTCCGCTGAGCATAGACAACTTAAGCATAAAGTACAGCGCGGTATACCGCCCGTACAAAAAGCGCCTGATAAAAAAGAGCAGCATATTTGCCGATATAGAATTCGACATACCTGACTCCCACGCAAAGTGGCATATACCGTCGGCGATAGACGAAAATATATCGGTGATACCCAATATAACGATGGCGCATGTGGGCGACACCGTAATCAATTCGCCGTCGGATGAGTGGCGCATGACGGTCAGTAGCGTAAGGCTACTGTCGCACATGAGTGAAAGCCTGATGCGCTCGGGCGCGCAACTCAATCTATACTTCTACGAAACAGGCAACGGATGCTATGTAATTGCCAAGTCCGAAGGCGACATATTCGACATAAAGTCGGCGACCGGGCTTACATTCTTCCCGGTGCCCGAACCGGACTACGACGACGAGCTATACGAGCGCGAGGACGAAATGGCCGAGTCCGGCGAAATGGACGAATTGACGCATGCGGATCAAGGCGAAGATGATGGCGACATAGGCAGGTATGTAAACATACCTCAGGACGGCGAGGACGAGCTACCCGAAATTGCGGATGCGCCGCTCTCCCCCGCCAACGATGAGCCGCTGTTCGGCGATGATGAGTCGGTCGAGTTGGACCCGGAGCTGGTCGAGCAGTTGGGATACGAATCCGAATCGGTGCGAATCAACGTGCCGGTATTGGTCGATCACACGCTGCAAAGCCTAAAGCGAGTATTCTTGAGCCCGCATGCACGCGCCGAACTGCGCGAACACGAGTACTTGCAGGTGCGCGACCAGTTGGTTCAATTGGCACAGCGCGGACTTAGGATGAATCCGGGGTGCCTACTGCGCGAGGTCATTCGCTCGGAAGGCATACGCCCCACACGGCTCAAGCGTATGGGCTGGGAGGGGCTTATGTGGTTCCTATGCGGTGTGGACCGCGTCGACGGCGAGATAAGGCCGTACAGCGACGACATAATACTATATGACTATCGCGACTACATGGATCGCAAATTGCTGGTTGAGCTGACCGCATGCATACAGCGCATGACGCGCGGGCAATTGCATTTCGGTCAGGTTGTACAGCACAATGACCGAAACGGACGCCCGGCAGCGCTGGAGTTCATTCAAGGCGGCAAGAGGCACAAATGGCGTCTGCGCACCGACACGGGCTCAACACAGCTGAACGACTACTTTGAGCGCATGGCAGAGCTGATGCGCGATAACGGTTGCACAGGCAATCTGTGGTACTTTGAAAGGCAGTCCAAGTGCTACTACATGTACGTAACGGCGCGCAACGGACTTAGACTGCGCAAGCTGACCGGCCTGCCATTGCAGCCGGTGCTGAGGGAAAACTAAGCTGCTTTTATATACAAACAGGGAATACGGACGGCATGGATTACTGGAAAATGCTACTTGCATTTGACTTCCATACATCCCATTCCCTGTTTTATATTGTCTATTTCTGAACTCAATTATATTTGTGTCGGTTGTTTGTTCGTCTTTTTGCCGCATTTAAGGTTAATAATCCGCGCGGGTATTGCCATATCCGCCACTATGCGCTATAATAGGGATGAATTTTCCGAACAATAATGCATTAAACCATACTTCACAGGAGGCAAACCGCATGATAGATTTTCGCACGCTGCGCGCGGCCGATCCGGCTGTAGCATCCGCAATGGAAATGGAGTTGGGCCGTCAGAGGGATCACATCGAGCTGATCGCTTCAGAAAACTTTGTATCCCCCGCCGTTATGGCAGCCATGGGCAGTCATCTGACCAACAAGTACGCGGAAGGTTATCCGGGCAGGCGTTACTACGGCGGCTGCCAGTATGTGGACATTGTTGAAAATCTGGCGCGCGACCGTGCCTGCGAGCTGTTCGGCGCGGATCACGCCAATGTACAGCCCCATTCGGGCGCACAGGCAAACATATCGGTATACTTTGCGCTGCTGCAGCCCGGCGACACCATACTGGGCATGAACCTGAGCCACGGTGGTCACCTGACCCACGGCAGCCCGGTAAACATGTCGGGCAAGTACTTTAACATCGTTCCCTACGGTGTACGCGAGAGCGATGAGACAATCGATTACGATGCACTGCGCGCGTTGGCGCTTGAGCACAAGCCCAAGCTGATTGTCGCCGGTGCGAGCGCATATCCGCGCATAATCGACTTCAAGAAGTTCCGTGAGATCGCCGACGAGTGCGGCGCGCTGCTCATGGTGGACATGGCGCACATCGCGGGTCTGGTAGCCGCGGGCGAGCATCCCTCCCCTGTGCCCTATGCCGACATAGTAACCACCACCACCCACAAGACTCTGCGTGGTCCGCGCGGCGGCATGATACTGTGCAAGCAGCAGTATGCCAAGGCGATAGACAAGGGCATATTCCCCGGCACGCAGGGCGGCCCGCTCGAGCACATTATCGCCGCCAAGGCAGTTTGCCTGGGTGAGGCAATGACCGACGAGTTCAAGGCATACCAGCATCAGATAGTGCTCAACGCACGCGCGCTGGCCGAGGGCTTTGCAAAGGCCGGACTCAAGATGGTATCCGGCGGCACCGATAACCACCTGATACTGCTCAATCTGACCGGCACCGGCGTAACCGGCAAGGTACTTGAGAAGCGTCTGGACGCCGCCAACATAACCGTAAACAAGAACACCATTCCCTTCGAGACCCTGAGCGCAAACGTGACCAGCGGTGTACGCGTGGGCACGCCGGCAGTCACCTCCCGCGGCATGAAGGAGCCCGAGATGGCGCGCATAGCCAACTGGATCGCTCGCCTGACGTTCGAAGGCGATGCGGCCATAGATGCGGTCAAGGCAGAGGTCGAGGAAATGACCCGCGCATTCCCGCTGTACGCAAACGACATTCTTGAGTAATTTATAAATGTAAATCAACAGCCGTCCGCGATTTTCGCGGGCGGCTGTTTTATGCATAAAAAATACCCGTCAAGCTCCAACCGGTGACCTGCGACGCGCGCCAAATTCCACTTAATGCTGCTACCTTCCGGTCCTGACATGGTTCATGGCATGACGCCGTACAAGGCCGATTTTCAACGCCTGACGGGCTTTATTATTGTAGCACACTTTTTTGCGTTTGGCAAGGGGCGAAGATATGTTTTTCACGGTTTGCGCATGAATTGACAAGCTTTAATTTACGTGCTAAACTAAAAGCAAACCATATAAAAATTATAAGGGAGGCTTGCATGATGGAACATGTCGTAGGTACATTGATCAATTACTGGTACTGGCTGCCTTTAGGTGCTTTGATAGTATTCGCGCTATTTAAGCTGCTGCCGCGATATAAGATCGCGCCGCCCGACACCGCGTTCATTATATCGGGACTTATCAGGCGCAACTACAAGGTGCGTAACAGTGACGGCACCACTTCGGTCAAGCGCTTTGGCTACCGCATAGTGCGCGGCGGCGCGACGTTCTGGATACCCGCCATCGAGCGCATAGACAAGCTGGACATGTGCCTTATGCAGGTGGACATACGCACCGCCCAGCCCGTGCCCACGAAAGAGTACATATCCGTGCTGGTAGACGCTGTGGCCAACATAAAGATAGGATCGGATGACCTGTCCATCGCCACGGCTGCCGAGCAGCTACTGCACTACAACGCCGACCAGATAAAGGCACTTGCCAAGGACGTGCTGGAAGGCAACATGCGCGAGATAATCGGTCAGATGACGATAGCCGAACTGGTGCAAAACCGCGATAAGTTTGCTCAGGAATCGATAAAGGCCGCCATGGCGGACATGAGCAACATGGGTCTTGAGATAATCAACCTGACCATACAGAACTTTGCCGACAAGGACGGTCAGGTCATAGACACCATGTCGCAACAGAACATAGTCGAAAAGGATCGCGATGCCGAGATAGCGCACGCCCGCGCCAAGCAGGAGAGCAACAAAGCCATTGTCGAGTCGCAAACGAGCATAGCCGAGCAGAATAAGGAATTGGAGATTCGCAAGGCCACGTACAAGATAGAGACCGAGCAACAGCGCGCCAAGGCGGATCAGGCATACGAAATAGAAAAGGAGCGCATACGCAAGACGTTCGAAACCGAGCACGCCGCCGCCGAGATGACGCGCCTTGAAAAGGAAACCGAGCTCAAGCGTCAGCAGGTTGAAATAGAGCGCGAACGCTTGAACGTGGAAGTCCGTGAAAAGGCAAACGCGGAAAAGGACGCGCGCATAGCCAAGGCCGAGGCGGACAAGTACGAGCGCCAGGCAAAGGCCGATGCGGAGCTATACGAATCGCAAAAGGTTGCCGAGGCGATTGAGCTGAAAGGTCGCGCCGAGGCCGAGGCCATCGAGCGCAAGGCCGAGGCAATGCAGAAGTACGGTCAGGCCGCCATGCTGGAAATGGTAGTAAACAAGCTGCCCGATGTGGCGCGCGCAATCGGCGAGCCGCTGAGCAAGACAGAGAAGATAATACTGTTCGGCGAAGGCGCCGCAACCGGACTTAGCCGTGACATGACAGGCTCCATGATGCAGTCATTCGGGGCGATGAAGGCGGCCACGGGGCTGGACATCCCCGCCATGCTCAAGACAGTCGCGACGGGCGGACTTGTGGGCAAGAGCGTGGAAATGGCTT
>CAYTOU010000033.1:0-14798 GCA_964439295.1 uncultured Oscillospiraceae bacterium | reverse complement strand
ATTGGATGGGCAAATTAACCCTTCAGGGAACCTACCATGACGCCCTTTACGAAGTACTTCTGTATGAACGGGTAGATGCAGAGTATGGGCAGGGTCGCCACGATTATGACCGCGTACTGAACCAGCTCGCGCGCCATGAAGACTATGTCCGCGTCACCGGATGCCTGCATGTTAGCATCGGTCATATCGGTCATGTTGTTGATGATAAGTATCTGGCGCAGGAACAACTGCAGCGGCCACTTGTCCGAGTCGCGAATGTATATAAGAGCGTTAAACCATGCGTTCCAGTGGCTGACCGCGTAGTACAGCGTTATAACCGCTATGTTCGCCTTGGTCAGCGGCAGTGCTATGCGCACGAATATGGTCAAGTCGTTTGCGCCGTCCAGCTTGCCGGATTCGACCAGACTGTCGGGCAGTGCCGCCATTGCGGTGCGGCAGATGATCAGGTTGTAAGTAGTGACCAGACCGGGCAGTATCAGCGCCCACAGGCTATTGTACAGTCCAATGTTCTTAACCAGCAGGTAGGTGGGTATCATGCCGCCGCCGAAGAACATCGTGAACACGATCATAGCCATTATGATGTTGCGCCACAGGTAGGTCTTGCGCGAGAGCACATAGCCTGCCATTGCGGTGAAGAACACGTTCATGAACGTACCGACAGTGACCAGGAACAGTGTGTTCTTGTAACCGACTAGTATGTTGGGGTTTTGGAATGTCAGCTGATAGCCCATGAATGTCATGGGCTGCAGCGGCAGGGGAAGTATACCGGAGTGCTTCATAAGGCTCAGCGGGTCGGAAAGCGATGCCCAGAGCACGTGAAGCATGGGGTACAGGCAGACCAGCGTCAGCACTGCCAGGAAGATGTAGTTGCAGGTATCGAATATCTTTTCACCCAAGGACTTTTTTATATGTATCGTTTTGTCATGTCGAGCTTTTGCTGTCATGTCTATCACCTCACCACAAGCTGACTTCGGAAACCTTGGCGCTTACCTTGTTGGTAATGATTATCAGTAGGAAGTTGATAATCGAATTGAACAAGCCGACTGCGGTACTGAACGAGTAGTCCGCGTCGAGTATGCCGCGCCTGTAGACGTATGTCGAAATAACGTCCGATGTTTCGTATATAGAGGAGTTATAGAGCAGTATAATTTTGTCCGAGCCTACCGAGAACATAGAGCCCATGCGCATGATGAACAGTATAATAATCGTAGGCGCCAGGCAGGGGAGCGTTATATGAATGGCGTGACCGAAGCGGCCGGCGCCATCTATTGTCGCTGCTTCATACAGTTCCTGATCTATACCGGATATGGCAGCCAGGTATATTATCGAGTTCCAGCCCAATTGCTGCCATATATCTGATACAACGTAGAGTGTTCGGAAGTATTTGGCCTCCTGTAACATTGTGACTCGTTCGCCACCGAAGAATGCTATTATGTCGTTAACTACGCCGTCGGAGCGGGTGAACTGACGCACCATGCTGCATATAACAACCAGGGAAATAAAGTGCGGCAGGTAAGTAATGGTCTGTACGATCTTCTTGTACTTATTCGCGTGTACCTCATTGAGCAGCAGCGCGAAAATGACGGGGGCGGGGAAACCGAATAGAAGCGTGTATAGCGATATCAGTATGGTGTTGCGCACCAGACGGGGGAATTGATAGCTGGTCGTGAAGTCGATAAAGTGCTTCATGCCGACCCATTTGCTGCCCCAGAAGCCCAATGCGGGTTTATAATTCCTGAATGCGATCTGCAGACCTACATAGGTCCGTAGTTGAATATAATGTAGAAGGCGACTATGGGCAGTATCATCAGTGTAAGCATGTAATTCTGCCTAAAGTCCTTCTTTATATTATACCAGCTGTATTTACGGTGGTATTTCCTTTTTGAAGCGTGCTGCATGCTCATTAAATTCATCTCCCGTGTACGCGCCAAACTGCGTCATTAAGAATTAATGGGGCTGGGTGACCCAGCCCCATATTTTTGGTTGATTTAAGAAATTACCTTGCGTTGTAGCGAGCCAGTGCATCCTGACGGATTTCGATAGCGCGATCGATGTTCAGGCTCTTGAGTACGCTCATGTACTCATCGAAAGTGGAATCGATGTCCTTGGTGCCGCGGATGTAAGCGACGGTGTTCTCGTCTACATACGCCTCAACCTCGGCCATTATGCGGGAAGACTCGGCGCCTTCGTCAGAGGTCAGGGTGATGGGAGGCAGACGATCTACGAAATCTTCGGCCTGTTCTTCCCAAACCAGACGGATAGCTTCGATATCGGAGTTGCAGGTGAAGCGACGCGGGTTGGAGCGGCGGTCGGACTTCAGGTAGCAACCATTGTGCATGCGGATAACGCTGTTGTAGGAATCCCACAGTGCGTAGCTGTTGTCAGCGTACAGCTCAGCCCAGTTGGCCTCGCCCAGTTCGTTCCAGCCGTAGTGGGTCTCGCCGTCGCGGCCGTAGTTCATAACCTTGTAACCGTCCATGGTGTAGCCCCAATCCAGCCAACGGGTGGCGATTTCGGGGTTCTCGCAAGCGGTGGTGACCAGAGTGAAGTAGTCGCGGATCCAGTTGTTCTTGTAGCCCCAGGTTACCTCTTCACCGTCTTCGAACTTAGGAGCAACGCCGCCGGTCCAGGTCTTGTAGCCGGCATTGCGCATCTTAAGGGTGTCACCGGTGCCGTCCTGCCAGAAGCAGCCGGCCTTGCCGTTGAGGTAAATGGTCTGTGCGGTGGTGGAGTCCATGGAGGAGAAGTCTTCATGCAGGTAGCCCTTCTCGTACCACTCGTGCATGAGCTTCAGATAGTCCTTATACCTCTCGTCGTAGAAGCCGTACTTGACCTCGCCGTCCTTCTGGTAGAAGGTAGGAGCGATGCCGAACGCGGTCATAACGGAACCGCAAGTGGTGCAGAAGCCTTCGTTACCGTTATTGGTAGCCCAAACCAGCAGAGGAGTGCACTCGGGATCCATTTCCTTGAAAGCGGCAAAAGCCTCTTCCCAGTCTTCGATGGTCTCGGGAACATCCAGATTGCAAGCCTCGAGGTACTCGGTGTTCCACTGTACGCCGGTCCACGGGTTCTCAATGCAGGGGGTGGTGTCCATGCCACCGTTTTCGGTGGTATCGGACGAAATCATACCGAAGCCGCGGATGTTGCCTTCATCGGTGAAAGCTTCCTTGCGGATATCGGCGTTCATGGTGATTATGGCGGTGTAATTCGGTGCGTACTGACCGACCAGCTCGTTCATACGGATGAACAGACCGTCGGCGATACCGGAATCTATACCATCGGTGTAGTAGTTAACCTGCTCGATGATGTCCGGATACTCTTCAGACGCTATCATCAGGTTGAAGCTCTCCTGCTCGGAGCCTACCGGCGGGTGGATGAAGTTGATATGCACGCCCGTCATCTCTTCACGTACCTGATAGGCTGTGTTCTCTTCATAAGAATTGATGTAGTTCAGCGCGGTAGAACTGATGGGAGTCCAGTACGTAAACTCATAGTCGCCCTCGATGGGATATACGCCTGCGGTTGCGTCGACCTCGATCTGCTCCAGCGCTTCTGCAGCAGTCATGGCCTGCGTCTCGGCATCCGCCAATACGCTAACCGGAAGGATTGTTGCCAGTATTGATACCATCGCCAATACCAACATCACAAAACGGGTCCTCTTTTTCATGCCATTGCCCTCCTTAATTTTCGGCGCCTACCGGCGCTGATCGTACTTGGTAAGTAAAACCTGAGTGTTTTGCTTAAGGGGTTTAGCATATGCCCTTGCCATATCGCGGGAAAGTGCAAGCAATATTGCGCGGCGGGTATATGCTGCCGGGGGAGTGTGCGTGTGGCTCTTGCTTAGAGGTTTAGGTCGGTCGTGCTTGCCTTAGAGAAACTTAAAAACGTTATGAAGCGTTGGGTGAAGCGCCACTCTACTAAAATAAAATATCGGTAACTCATTAAAAACCGCTTTTTGACGCAATCACCACAACAACTTCATCTTGTAAGCGTATTATAGCGCATCTTCTCACGATATGCAACTACTTTTTACACAATTTGGAATAAAAATATGCACAAGTTGGTATTTTGCGTTCGAAATAGGGGATATACTTGATAA
This sequence comes from uncultured Oscillospiraceae bacterium, assembly GCA_964439295.1. Classification (GTDB taxonomy): domain Bacteria; phylum Bacillota; class Clostridia; order Christensenellales; family Aristaeellaceae; genus Fimadaptatus. The sequence continues at coordinate 10,699 of CAYTOU010000033.1, read as the reverse complement.
TATGTTAAACATGAAGCTTAATGAACTCAAATTGCACATCCGCCGGAAACAATTTCAATGTAATCAAAAAGCCCAAATGGCTTACATAAGTACAAAAGAAAACGGCTCAACGCCGCATACATACGGGCATTGAACCGTTTAATTATCCATTCGCCAAATCGCTTTGCGCTTTCGCTAATCCTTGGGACTGTCACCACAGTTGCCAGGGCAACAGCGCTTTCGGTACGCGGTGGGCGTCTCGCCGTAGTGCGACTTAAAGAACCGACTGAAATAGAACTGGTCGCAGAACTCCAGCTCGTCTGCGATCTTGCCTATAGAATAGTCGGTGTACAGAAGCATATCCATGCACTTGCGAAATAGCATTGTGTCTATGTACGCGCCTAAAGGCGTGCCGACCTCGGCGCGGAACTTCTTTGTCAGCGTGCTGGGCGATATGTTCATCTCAGCCGCCAGTTGATCGATGGTCAACTTTGCCGACATCTTCTGCTGTATGAGCCGCACGACCGTGTCTATGGTTTCGCCGTAGGCATATGTCATTGCGCCGGTCGATACGCCCTGCGACATGAACGCGGTTATGTCGCGCAGTATATAGCTGGTCAAAAGCAGCGAATCGGCGGGGTTCTTACTATTATATAGCGCGATTAACTCGTCCATATACTTTTCGTCCATGGGCTTAATCAGTATGTCCTTAAGCGAACTGAACAGATCCGGTCCGCCCGCCTGGGTCAGATTCACATGGAAATACAGGTGGTCAAAGTGCCCCACGCACTCGTGCGGGTAGGGGTGCCACAGCGGTATCAGCGCCATGTGCCCGGGAGTCAGCTCTATCGTCTTTCCGTCGCTTTGCGCCAACGCCTTTCCACCGCGTATATAGTATAGCCGCGAAAACGGCGAGCATTCGCGCGTGCCGCACCATTCATCGTGCACATCGACATGCCCGGCGTCCGATATGTGCATCTCCACCTGGCCGATATAGTTGACACGCCGCGTTTCTTCCTGATGTATCCACATGACGATTTCTCCATATTATATGTTGAAATTTGACTTTAACTTTTCTGATGAAGGTATTATACTATATGTTAGCAAAAATGGCAATGAATTTTGCATATACCACGGGAAATTTGCTATATGGGTTAAGCACTTTAGCAAAATAAAGGGCTAAAGACACTCTGACGCCGCATTTTTCTCAAAATCATATGCAAAAAACGGCGCATCGGAAACGCCGCTTGCACAGTGCCTTGAAAAGCACCGACTGCCCGATTTGTGGGTACAGTTGGCCGCAAATTGTGAATACTGTTGCATAATGCGGTAATGGATGTTATAATAAGATTATGCAAAGGCAAACGAAACGCATTGCCCGATTCGTAGTCGACTTTATAACGATAAGAACGCTTCTGAAATGAAGACGTAAAGCAAAGACGGCTTGTTCATCGCCCGACGGCGTCTGCCGTACGGCGCGATTTAAATAAACTGGCAGAAAGAGGGGGTCCGAATTGAAGAAGCGCTGGGTAGGACTTATCGTACTGGGCGCTGTTATATGCATGCTTATGCTGCCTGCGGCAAAGGTGTATGTACACAGCCAACTGGGCGAGGAAGTCGCTTCTTTGTTCCCCGCAACCGTATCGGTCTGGGAGGTAATGACCAAGGGCGCGAACTGCCTTCCCACTTCCGAAATACCGCAGCTGGGGCTAATCAACTTTGACAACTGGATGCTCGTCGTGGGTCTTGTGTTCATGGCGATTTCCGCGATAACGCTGCTCAAGGGCGAGCGCTGGACATACGTGTCGATAGCGACGGCAGCCGGCGCGGTGGGGCTGGAGGCGACATTCGCGCTTCAGTTCACCAACATTTGCAATTCCATCTTGTTTACGCTGCTGCTGGAAAGCAAGATATGGATATATGTGCCCATAGTAGGCAGCCTGATTCTGATAGTGATGGGCTTTATAGAGCTCAAGAAGGATCAGATCAAGCCCAATATGAGCGACCGCACGCTGCGCCTGATTTCGGGCGTGCTTGCGATAGCGGCTGCGCTGTGCGTACTTCTGCCGGCACATACGATTAGTGTAAGCGATACGCTTACCGCCGATCCCAATGATGCCGCCGCGCTGAACCGCGCGCCTTCCATGCTAACCGAGATACTCGCGTCCGAAGGCAATCTGAGCAGCGAGGCAGCGGAAAAGGGCGTCTACACAAACGTACTGACCGGTGATCTACAAGCGCTTGAGCCGTACTCCGATGACGGCAGCAATATACAGGGCATATTCACGATAAGCAAATCGACCGCCTCGACCAACGCGTACTTGATTGCGGCGATAGTGCTGCTTGTGCTGTGCGCGGTGCTGTCCTTCATACCCAATGTGGATCGCTGGTTCCCGCTTAGCATGAGCGTACTGGCAATCGTGTGCATAGGCGCGAGCATATTCGGCTTCACCACGGTTTCTACCGATGACATGTTCTCGACCGCGACGCGCCAAATATGCATACTGGGTCTGGGCAGGCTGACAATCGCGCCCATGCTTTTGGCACTGCTGGCGATTGACAGCGCATGGTTTGCGGCGCTGGGCGTGTCCTGCGCGGATGAACCCTATTTTGTCAATCCCATACCCAAGAAGAGCCAACTGCGCTTTATCGCGCTGGCACTGGCGATAGGCTCGATTGTGCTGGTACTGCTGCCGGGCGCGTCGGTTTCCTTCACTAAGTCGGGCAAGAACAAGGTGCTTTCTACCGTCAACATAACGGGCGCACAGTCGCTTACTCTTACCGCGCCCGATGAGCTTACCAATCCCACAGACTCCAAGGGCAAGGCGATATATTCGGAAGAGGCGGACGAGGGCGAGCTTAACGCCGCCGCGGTCGCAAGCGTTATGCGCAAGATGTACTCATCATTCGGCATAACGACCTGGATTACGCTCATACTGCTCGCGGCGGGCATTGCCGCGATAATCATGGGCAAGGACAAAAAGCTGTCCATAATACTCTTCCTTATGGCGTTTGCTGTTAGAATAATCGCGTGGATACTGACCGTTATGTCCATGCCGCGCTCTATAGGCTCGGCGAGCGGTACCGCGCTATTGTACATATCGCTGCCGCTTATACTGTTCTCGGCGTTCTTCTCGAACTTTGTGGGCGAGGAAGAGATACCCAAGAAGTACAAGCTATTCCTAATGATGCTGCCCTTCTTGGTGGCGGTATTCCTGTTCAGCTACCTGCCGCTTTACGGCTGGAGCTACGCGTTCTATAACTACAAGTTCGGCATACCCATGGATCAGCAGGAGTTTGTCGGGTTCAAGTGGTTTACCGAAATGATAACCAATCAGGGACATCGCGAGAACATAGTGCGCGTGCTTAAGAACACGTTCGGCATGAGCGGTCTCAATCTGGCGACCAGCGTACTGCCGATGATATTTGCGATATTCCTAAACGAAGTAGGCAATGTCCGCTTCAAGAAGTTCGTTCAGATATTCACGACACTGCCCAACTTCATATCGTGGGCGCTGGTGTTCTCGTTCGCAATGGCGATGTTCGCGATGGATACCGGCATATTCTCAAAGGCAATGCTGGCAATAGGCGCGATAAGCGAGCCCGTCGCATGGCTCAACTCGTCCGAACACATATGGATTAAGATGTGGGCGTGGAGCACATGGAAGGGCCTGGGCTGGGGCGCGATAATGTACCTGGCCGCTATAGCCGGCATAGATCAGGAACTTTACGAGGCGGCGCGCGTGGACGGCGCAAACCGTTGGAAGCAGATGCGCTATATCACCCTGCCGGGTCTTCTGCCCACGTTCATAGTGCTGTTCATGCTGTCGGTATCCAACATACTCAATAACGGCATGGATCAGTACATGGTGTTCCAAAACAGCATGAACAAGAATACAATCGAGGTGCTCGACCTGTACGTGTATAACATTACGATAGCGTCCAAGGGCACTACGCTGTATTCGTTCGCCACGGCAATAGGCATACTTAAGACACTTGTCAGCGTAACGCTGCTGTTCAGCGCCAACTTCCTGTCCAAGAAGCTGCGCGGCGAGTCCATAGTGTAAGGAGGGAAAGACATATGACAGGTAAGCAGTCTGCCAAGGTGCTCAAAAAGAAGCACCGCAAGGCATTGTCCAAAGGCGACATAGCGTTCAATATTGTCAACTACACGGTGTTTTTCCTGATTACGCTGGCGTGCGTGTTCCCGTTCTACTATCTGTTCATAAACACCATTTCGTCAAACGAACTGGTGCGCCTGGGCAAGATACAGCTCTATCCGCAGGAGATTCACTTTGAAAACTACGTGCAGGTAATGAAGATAGAGGGCATTACCGACGCGCTGCTGGTATCGGTCGCGCGTACCGTGCTGGGCACGATATGGACGGTCGCGGGCTGCGCGTTCCTGGGCTACCTGGTCACCAAGCAGGAGATGTGGCTGCGCAAAGTCTGGTATAGACTGATAGTCATAACCATGTACTTCAGCGCCGGCTTGATACCGTGGTACATGAACCTGCGCATGCTGGGATTCCTTGATAACTTCTGGGTATACGTAATACCCGGTCTGGTTTCGCCCTATAACGTTATACTTGTCAAGACCTTCATCGAGGGCATGCCGCCTGCGCTGGAGGAAAGCGCAACGCTGGACGGCGCGGGCTATATACGCTGCTTCATATCGGTTGTAATGCCGCTGATTACGCCGATACTTGCGACACTGTGCATATTCTCGGCGGTCGGGCAGTGGAACAGCTTTACCGATACGATGATGCTGATGCCTTCGGGCAAGTACTATACGCTGCAGTTCCTTCTGTACAAGTATCAGCACGAGGCGCAGTCGCTGGCGGCGCTGGTGCGCACCACGCAGGATTCGGGCGCAATGAGCAATCTGTCGATAAAGCAGACCGCTCTGTCGGTTCAGATGACCGTCGCAATGGTCGTCACCATACCGATACTGCTGGTGTACCCGTTCTTCCAGAGGTATTTCGTAAAGGGCATTATGATAGGTGCCGTAAAGGGCTAATCACATGAAACTATTCCCGCAAGGAAGCGGGTGTAGATAAAAAAGAAGGAGGTTACCTAAATCATGAAAAAGATCCTGTCCGTGATTCTGTGCCTGTGCATGCTCGTAACGGCGCTGCCGCTGACCGCACTGGCGGATGACTACAGGGAGCCCATCACACTGAATGTCTTCTCCGGGCTTGCAAATTTCAGCGGAGAGCAGAAGGGCTGGTTCGCTAAGGAAATCAAGGATCGCTTCAACATCACTCTGAACTTTATCAGCACCAACGTGGATAGCAACGCCTATTCCGCCGGCATAGCCGCTGGCTCTCTGGGCGACATTATCTGCCTGGGCGATATGGGCGAACAATTCACAACTGCTCTGAAAGCAGAGCTGCTCATGGATCTGAACGAAATAGACATGACTCAGTATCCTACGCTCAACACCTACTTCACCAAGGCGTTTGACAAGGTCAGCGCATTTGCGGCCGAGCAGGGCTACGAGGGCAAGTACGGCTTCTCCTTCTCCGTTGCCATGGAAGACAACGCGTGGTCGGAGATAACCGATCCTACCTACGGTCTGCAGGTTCGCTTTGACGCATGGGAAAAGGCCGGCAAGCCCGCTCTGACCAGCCTTGAAGACCTGCCCGCCTTCCTTAAGGCTCTGCAGGATGCTGTTCCCGAGACTGCCGATGGCGAAAAGGTTTACGCATACGGCGGATTCGGCGACTGGGAAGACTGCGTAATGAAGTTCACCTGGGATCTGATGACCCTGTACGGATATAAGGAAGCTGACTTCCTGGGCGTTAACTACGCTACCGGCGATGTCGTCGATCCTCTGGAAGAGGGCGGCCTGTACTATCGCGCGCTGAAGGTTAACAACCAGCTGTACCGCGAAGGCCTGTTCGATCCGGAATCTGTTTCCCAGAATTTCGATACCTATACCCAGAAGCTGACCAACGGCCGCTACCTGATGGCTCTGTGGGGCTGGATTATCTCCAACTACAACAGCGCCGAGAAGGCTGCCAACAAGGACGGCTTTGTAACCTTTAAGTTCGAAGATGGCGCTCCTCAGCAGCTGACCGTATCCACCGAGGGCGGCAACCGCATGTGGGCTATCGGCGCCGATTGCGAATACCCCGAGCGCGCACTTGAGCTGATCGAGTGGCTGTGCACCGAGGAAGGCGCTATCGTATCCAACTACGGACCTCAGGGTCTGACCTGGGATTACAACGACGAAGGCATACCCGAAATGACCGAGTTCGGTTGGGAATGCCAGGAAGCCAAGTCCTCCACCGAGATGCCCGCTGAATACGGCGGCGGCACCTTCGAGGATGGCGAAAACAAGTTCAACCACGAGACCATTAAGCTGGAGCAGATGGTGCCCGGCAAGACCTATTCCTACAGCTATAAGGGCTGGCCGTGCTACTCTGAGCGCTACGCAACCGAGCTGAGCAAGGCATGGAGCGAGGAATACGCCAATGGCGCTGCCAACGGTATCGAGTTCTATCGTGCACTGTACGAGGCCGATCCCACCAGCATATCCGTAGTTCCCGCCGCGGCTATCGCGTACGCATATCCGGATATGAGCGACACCGCTAAGGAAAACCGCGCTCTGTTCGCGCCCGTCATGAAGCAGGGCAGCTGGCAGTGCGTATACGCCGAGAGCGATGAGGAATTTGACCAGCTGTGGAACCAGATGGTTGAGACCTGCAAGAGCTACGGCTATGACGACTTTGTCGCCGAAAAGATGGTTTCCATACAGGAGTGCCTGGATCTGTGCAAGTAATTGCTTGATGTGTGGCATATGGGGGACGGCTCGTAACCGTCCCCTTTTTTACAGAAATACGCTCGTGATTGCGCTGTACGCATGGTATAATCGTGCGCACAGCGGAGTTACGGGCAAGGCGCGTAGACTGCCTTGACTGTACATTCCCAACTTAATTGTCAATAATTCCCGCTTCGAGACATTTTTTCGCAAAAGGAGCTGAGGTGTCCAATGAAATTCACCAACGGTTACTGGCTGATACGCTCTAACTACTCCATGTTGTACGCTACACAGACCGTGCGCGTAACCAAGCGCCCGGACGAGCTGCATGTAATATCGGCATGCCGCCATGTACATTCCCGCGGAGAGACGCTGGGCGATGGCGCGCTGGAAGTATCGTTTACCGCGCCGCGCGAGAATATCATCCGCGTAAAGGTGACTCACTTTGCAGGTAAATACGTCAATCCGCCTAAGTTCGAGACGTACGAGCAGGATGTAACGCCTGTGATTGAGGAAAATGACGAATATGTATCATTCACCAGCGGCAAGCTGACCGCGCGCGTATCCAAGGGCGACAATTGGCGCGTCGATTACATCGGCGATGGCAAGACGCTGACCAGCAGCGAATACCACGGCATGGGTCGCGCGCTGGATAAGGAAACCGGCAAGACCTACATGAGCGAATCGCTCATGCTGGATGTGGGCGAGTGCGTATACGGTCTGGGCGAGCGCTTCGCGGCATATGTAAAGAACGGTCAGTCCATAGACATGTGGAACTCCGACGGCGGCACGTCCTCCGAGCAGGCGTATAAGAACATACCCTTCTATATGACCAACCGCGGCTACGGCGTGTTTGTCGAGGAGACATCCGACGTCAGCTTCGAGGTCGCCAGCGAAAAGGTCGAGCGCGTGCAGTTCTCCGCCGAGGGCGAGACGATCACGTACGACATAATCTACGGCGGCACTCCCAAGGCCGTGCTGGATAACTATACCGCACTGACCGGTCGTCCCGCGCTGCTGCCTGCGTGGAGCTTCGGTCTGTGGCTGAGCACGTCCTTCACCACCAACTATGACGAGGCGACTACCTCTTCGTTCATACAGGGCATGGCGGATCGCAGCATACCTCTTAGCGTATTCCACTTCGATTGCTTCTGGATGAAGGCGTACAACTGGTGCGACTTCACGTGGGATGAGGAGACATTCCCGGATCCCGAGGGCATGCTCAAGCGCTATCATGACCGCGGACTGCATCTGTGCTGCTGGATAAATCCCTACATAGGTCAGGCCAGCCCGCTGTTTAAGGAAGGCATGGAGCATGGCTACCTGCTTAGAAAGACCAACGGCGACGTATGGCAGACCGACCTGTGGCAGTCCGGCATGGCCATACTGGATGTGACCAACCCGGATGCGCGCGCATGGTATTGCGGCTATATCCGTAAGATACTGCGCATGGGCATCGATTGCCTCAAGACCGACTTCGGCGAGCGCATACCCGTACGCGACATAGCGTATTTCAATGGCAAAGACCCCATGCCCATGCACAACTACTATACGCACCTGTACAATAAGATGATATTCGACCTGCTCAAGGAAGAGCGCGGCGAGGGCGAGGCAATACTGTTCGCGCGCTCCGCAACCGCGGGCGGTCAGCAGTTCCCGGTACACTGGGGCGGCGACAACAGCGCGACATACATCTCCATGGCGGAGACGCTGCGCGCGGGTCTGTCCATGAGCCATTCCGGCTTCGGCTTCTGGAGCCACGACATCTCCGGCTTCGAGCAGACCGCGCCCGCCGATGTCTATAAGCGCTGGGCGGCGTTCGGACTTCTGTCCAGCCATAGCCGTCTGCACGGCTCTTCCAGCTATCGCGTACCGTGGCTGTTCGACGAGGAGAGCTGCGATGTAGTGCGCAAGTTCGCCAAGCTCAAGTGCCGCCTGATGCCTTACCTGTACAACGCGGCTATCGAGGCGCATGAGCACGGCACGCCCATGATGCGCCCGATGATGCTGGAGTTCCCGGATGATCCCGCATGCGATACGCTGGATCGCCAGTACATGATGGGCGGAAGCCTGCTTGTCGCGCCGGTATTCCATAAGGATTGCCATGTCGACTACTATCTGCCCGATGGCGTGTGGACCAGCCTGCTGGACGAGCGCCAAGTCGAGGGCGGTCGCTGGCAGAGGGAGACGCATGACTTCCTGTCGCTGCCTCTGATGGTGCGCCCGGGTACCGTGCTGCCCATGGGCAAAAACGATATGCGCCCGGATTACGACTACACCGACGGACTGGAGCTGCATGCGTATAAGCTTGCCGAAGGTCAGACCGTCACAGTCACCGTGCCCGACCTCAAGGGCAAGGTTGCGGCGACCTACACCGTCACAAAGCAGGACGGCAAGGTCAGCGTAAAGACCGATTCCGACAAGCCCTATACCGTAATCGTACACGATTGATCTTAGGTCAATTAAATAGACGATGAGTCAAATGTGAGCGCAGTGGATTAAACGCTGCGCTCATTTTCGTAAGAAAAATCGTGGAACACATTTGACTATCGGTAAAATTCGGGATTTTTGAGCTGATAAACCGGCAATTGAGGTATTTCGACTTGCATAAGACGTGCTAAGCGTATGACTGAAACTCGCCTAAACGAATTACTTTAGCTCTTAAACGAATGCTTAAACAAATTTTGCTATGCCCCTTGCGCAAAAACTTAAAAAGCTTTATACTTGTCATGAAGTCCGCATAAGTTTGCGGCACAAAACGCGAAAAACGTGAAGAGGGGGAAAAGCAAATGAAACCTTTGAAGGACTACTCGTTCGTAAAGGGCGTCAACCATGGTTTGGAGCGCGACATGGACGCGCTGCGCAGGCATTTGGGCTACGGCAAGCGCCTGGGCATAAACAGCGTGCGCATATGGCTGTCGTATAAGGAGTATGCCAAGGAAGGCGAGGGCTATGTAGACGTACTGCGCAACTTCATACGCACCTGCGACAGCGAAGGCGTGACCGTCATGCCCATACTGTTTAACGGTAACGGCATCGACCCGGCGATACTGGAGGACGCATTCCTGCCCGAGGGCGAAAAGTACACAAAGGCGATTGTCGAGGGCGTAAAGAACGAGCCCGGTCTAATCATGTGGGACGTAATGAACGAGCCGCCCTGCAATCCGCTGATACTGGAAGCGCCCAATCAGGAAGTCAAGGACGCCTGGTACGCCAAGATATGGAAGTTCGTGCGCCACTTCTGCAAGTACGTAAAGAGCCTGGACTCCGAAAACGCCATGACGGTGGGCAACTGGCTGGCTGTTGACATGGAGAGCAGCGCGGATCTGGTCGACGTGCTGTCGTATCACGACTATTCCACAACGCTCAAGGGCGTAAAGAATGCCGCTAAGCTGGCTCTGTCGGTGGGCGAGAAGTACGGCAAGCCCGTCATAAACAACGAGACCTGCTGCATAGCGCGCGCCAACCCCTACGATCAGGTCATACAGGCCATGGACGAAATGCACATACCGTGGTATGTGTTTAACCTGATGATAGAGGGCTACTGGAACGACGTACACGGCATATTCTACGAGGACGGCACCGTGCGCGATCCCGCCATCGCCGCGGCGATAGTGGGCTGCTTCCGCAACCGCGACCTAAACGCCATCGTGCCCGAAAAGCCCAACCGCGAGCATCAGGCGGCGATATCGATTCAGAAGGCCGCCGAACTGCTTGCCGACGAGAACAAGGACGTGTTCGCGTACGGCGGATTGAACATAGACGCACTGCTTGACGTCTGCGAAGAGATGGCCAACCTGCTCGAGTGCGGTCAGCTGATCCCCATGCAGATCCCGCCCACGGCGCGCGTAGCGGCCTTCCGCAAGCAGGAGCACGTAAGCGAGCTGGAAGTGAAGAAGTTCACGTTCGAGCTGGCTAAGCTGCTTAAGGAAAGTTGTCAGTTGCTGTAAAAGC
>CAYTOU010000032.1:0-15047 GCA_964439295.1 uncultured Oscillospiraceae bacterium | reverse complement strand
AAGCGAATTTGCGGGAAAGCCCGAGATAGACCCGCCCGCGCCCATACCTACGCACAAGTACGGCCCAATCGAGTTCACGCAGTCGGCGTCGCTCATGGATAACCTTAGCGCACTTTCCACCCCGGTACACACCGCCGCGCCGCTCACTATGGAGGAGCTGGACTGCGGATATGGCTTTGTGCTGTACCATAAGCATGTATTGGGACCGCGCGAGGAGCTACCCATAATACTGCAGGATGTGCATGATCGCGCGCACATATTCGTAAACGGCAAGCTGTGCGGCATACAGTACCGCAACGATACTGAACCCACCGTCAAGCTCGCTGTGCCCAAGGAAGGCATTAATCTGGATATACTGGTTGAGAACATGGGACGCTCCAACTACGGCTACCACATGATCGACCATAAGGGCATTACCGATGGCATACGGCACGGTCAGGCTTACCTATATCAGTGGGACAACTACCCGCTGCCGCTTAATGACCTGAGCGGCGTCGAGTTCAAGGACGGTGTAGCGGCGTTTGACGGCACGCCCGTTTTCCTGCGCGGCGAACTGAACATCGAAGGCGCACCCTGCGATACATTCGTCAAGCTGCCCGGCTTCAAAAAAGGCGTTATATTCGTAAACGGTCGCATACTCAGCCGCCACTGGGAAGTTGGTCCGCAGCGTTCGGCATACCTGCCCGCGCCCTTCCTGCACGAAGGTGCAAACGAAATTATAGTGCTGGAGCTTGACGGCTTTGATAAGCCCGAGGTGCTCTTTGACGATACCGCGGATTTAGGCTAATGTACTTTCTTGAGCACCCGATGGAGCACATCCGTCGGGTGCACTTTTTCTCCTCTGGCATATCTCATCGCTCTGCACATCAACAATTTACCTTTGATTGAGAGATAATTCACGCTTTTTTGCATATGTCAATGGACATTTTCACACCAGTGTCAAATTGATACAGTATAATAAGCACATAAGGGGGAATGACATGAACGCTCCTAAAAATGCTAAAAAGCCGCTGTTCTTTTACTGCCTGATAGTGCTGGTCGCGCTGATATTGATAAACTACTTAATCATGCCGAATCTGTTCAGCACGCCAACCGTTGATATAGACTATAAGTCGTTTTTGACGCTAGTCAAGAGCGGTCAAGTGGATACAGTGGAGATCGGCGATACTTACCTATCCGCACTGGTGCGCGATCAAACCGGTCAATCGGTGATATACCGCACGGGTCTGATAAACGACTCCAAGCTGGTTGACCGACTATTGGACGCCGATGTCAAATTCGGCAAAGTGATCACTCAGGAAATTTCGCCCATACTCACAATACTGATAGGATGGGTACTGCCCATTGCCATGTTCATGGGACTTGGATATCTCATGATGCGCACGCTCAGCAAGAAAATGGGCGGCGGCGCAATGGCATTCGGCAAAGCAAATGCCAAGATATACGTTGAGGCGCAAACCGGCAAGACGTTTGCCGACGTCGCCGGTCAGGACGAGGCCAAAGAGGCGCTTGTCGAGGTCGTGGACTTCCTGCACAATCCCAAGCGGTACGAGGACATAGGCGCCACGATACCTAAGGGCGTGCTGCTAGTCGGACCTCCCGGCACGGGCAAAACGCTGCTTGCCAAGGCTGTAGCCGGTGAGGCCAAGGTGCCCTTCTTCTCGATTTCGGGCTCCGAATTCGTCGAGATGTTCGTCGGTATGGGCGCTGCAAAAGTGCGCGACCTGTTCAAGCAGGCCAATGAAAAGGCGCCTTGCATAGTGTTCATCGATGAGATCGATACCATAGGTAAGCGCCGCGATGGTCCTTCGGCGATAAGCGGCAACGATGAACGCGAGCAAACGCTCAACCAGCTGCTGAGCGAAATGGACGGCTTTGATTCGCGCAAAGGCGTCATATTGCTGGCAGCTACCAACCGCCCTGAGATACTGGATAAAGCGCTACTGCGCCCGGGTCGTTTTGACAGGCGCGTTCAGGTGGAGCTGCCCGATCTGAAGGGGCGCACAGACATACTGGCGGTTCACGGTCGCAAGGTGCATCTGGGCAACGATGTAAACTTCGAGGCCATCGCACGCGCCACGGTAGGCGCATCGGGCGCTGACCTTGCCAACATCGTCAACGAGTCCGCATTGCGCGCAGTAAGGCTGGGACGCAATCAGGTAAGTCAGGCCGATCTTGAGGAAGCCGTAGAGACTGTTATCGCCGGTGCGCAACGCAAGAACGCGGTCATATCGCAGCGTGAAAAGCGTATGGTCGCCTATCACGAGATAGGTCACGCGCTTGTCGCCGCAAAGCAGACCGATTCCGCGCCGGTACACAAGATCACAATCGTGCCGCGCACATCGGGTGCGCTGGGCTATACCATGCAGGTGGAAAGCGAAGAAACCCGTATGATGACCCGCAATGAAGCAATGAGTCGTCTGGCAACGCTTACCGCCGGGCGTGCAGCCGAAGAGCTGGTGCTGGGCACATGCTCGTCGGGCGCATCCAACGACATAGAGCAGGCCACCAAGCTCGCACGCGCAATGGTAACCCGCATGGGCATGAGCGAGCAGTTTGACATGATGGCTCTGGAAACCGTGAACAACCAGTATCTGGGCGGCGACGCGTCACTCGCTTGCTCAAACGAGACGTCGGCACAGATCGACCAGGTCGTATTGAGCTACATTAAGGCAGCGCACGAAAAGGCCACGCAGATACTGCGCGACAACGTGACCACGTTGCATAGGCTGAGCGAGTATCTGCTGCAGAAGGAAACCATAACCGGCGAAGAATTCATGCAGCTGCTCAATCAGGAAGAAACCGAAGAGCAATAAGTCGAGGTTTTTAAAAGCCCGTCGCCCGTAATGGGCGGCGGGTTTTTTGTTGCCTTCTCCCCTACCGGACACGTTGCTGTTATTTAACATGCTTATGGCATCAATCTATATTGACTCATTTACATTTGCTCACTATAATCCCATATGGGATTAAGATACTCGCATTGGAAGTGAAGGATATGAATGTCGACATACAATCGATACTGACCGAGACCAACCAATCGGTAATCAAGTATCGCGGGACGTATGCGCGCTGGGCATCGGCGCATCATATCGGATACAACGAAATGCTGGTTTTGTATACGATCAATGAATCGGGCTACTGTATGCAAAAGCAGCTCTGTGACAGCTATCATGTACCCAGGCAGACGATAAACAATACCATATCGTCCATGCGCAAAAACGGACTCATTTGCGTGAGCAAGGAACATAGCGCGGGGCGCGAAAAGGCGTTCGTGCTAACCGATGAAGGCAAGGCGTATGCCGCGCCGCTTATGCAGGAGCTGAGCAGTCAGGAAGAGGCGGCAATAATGCACATGGGCGCGGACAGGCTTAAAGAGCTATGTGCGTTACTGAATGAATACCACAGTGCGCTTAATGAAGCGATGAATAACCGCATTTAAGGAGCAAAATAAAATGGCGACCAAGGTAAAAGCAATAGACCAAAACTTCTTCGGAACGGGCAGTATAAAGGCAATTCTGCTCAAGATCGCGCCGCCGGTAATGCTGGCGCAGCTAATACAGGCACTGTATAACATTGTCGACAGCTTTTTTGTAGGTCGATATTCGGCGGATGCGCTTACCGCCGTCACAGTGATATACCCGATACAGATAGTCATTGTCGCCTTAGCCGTGGGAACCGGCGTGGGCGTAAATACGTACATGGCGCGCAAATACGCGCAGGGTGAAATCGAAAGTGCGAATTATACCGCCGGTACGGGCATGGTATTGGCGGTGCTGTCGTGGATTGCGCTGGCGGTATGCACTACGCTTATAATGCGCCCCTATGTAATGACATCGGCCACCGAACCCGCTGCCATTAATCAGGCGGTTATATACGGAAACATCGTATGCATAGGCAGTCTGGGCACATTCCTTGAAAGCAACTGGTCAAAGGTGCATCAGTCGCGTGGCAATATGAAGTTGCCCATGATAGCGCAGGTCGCCGGTGCACTGACAAATGTCGTATTTGACCCGATACTGATATTCGGCATAGGTCCCGTGCCCGAGATGGGCATAGCCGGTGCGGCATATGCGACAGTGCTGGGGCAGTTTGTGTCGGCAATAATCGTGGGTATACGCGGATTCCAAAAGCCGCCGCGTATAAGCGAAATACCGCATTACGCAAGCCGGATATACAAGTACGGCTACTCATCCATACTCATGCAGGTGCTATACACGGTGTACATTGTCGCGCTCAATATGATACTTGCCGGATTTTCGGATGCCGCGGTAACTGTGCTGGGACTGTATTACAAGGCGCAGAGCTTCTTCTTCATACCGCTTTTCGGACTGCAGACCTGCATTGTGCCCGTGTTGAGCTTCAACTATACACGCCGCAGCTTTGACAGATGCCGCGAGTTGATGAGGGATTCGATAATTGTATCGCTGTCGCTTATGGCAGTTGGCATAGTATGCTTTATATTCCTGCCCGAGCAGTTGATGATGATATTCTCAAACTCGGACGAGGTCATTGCAATAGGTCGAATCGCATTCCCGATAATCGGATTGAGCTTTGCATCGGCGGTATTTTCGCTTATAATGCCCACGTTTTTTCAGGCAATCGGCGAGGGGCTAAAGAGCCTACTTCTGTCACTGACGCGGCAAATATTCTGCCTGGTACCGATATTCTGGTTGCTTTCACTGATAGGGCTTAACTACACATGGATAGCCTTTCCGGTTTCGGAAACCATTGCCGGTGCGGTCGGAATAATACTGTACAAAAGAGAAACGGCGAAATGGAAGCTGTAACGGTCTAACGTCGACTCAATCAAATATATCGCACATACCGAAAAGCAACGATGTAAAGCGCCTTTCGGTATGTGTTATATTTTATGTAATTTTCAAAAAACGGCATTTTTTACAAAACCATATACGATATTCGCTTTAAATAATGTATAATGTACGCGAGTGTTCCCGCAAGCGGAACCGATTGAGAGGTCGTTATGAAAAGGAAGAACAAACGTAAGCAGGAAGCCTCTGCTCAGCGGTTTGATACCACGCCGGGCAAAGTCAGACTTATACTCCTGCCGGCATTAGCAATGGCGCTATGCCTAATCGTTGAAGGACTCAATCGTGGCAGTGTGGTCAAGCTGTTCAACTTTATAACCGGTTCGCCGGCGTACTTTTTGTACAACTACCTGATTATACTGACCAGCCTGACATTCTCCGAGCTGTTTAGGCATCGCCGGAGCGTGCTATATGCAACGTCGGTACTATGGCTTGTACTGGGCGTGGCACAGTTTATGGTTGTACGCGAGCGCACACAGCCCTTTACGTCGATGGACGTGCTCATGCTCAAGGATGCCGCAACGCTTACCACTGTATACTACACATGGCCGCAGATAATACTCATGTACGGCTCCATGTTTGTGGTCGCGGTTGGGCTCATATACATAATAACGCGTCTGCCGCGATGCAAGAAAGTCAACTATACACGCGCGCTTACCACATCGGCAGCGTTTCTGATAGCGTGCATGTGCTGTCACACATTGGGCGTGCAGAGCGGCGACTTCCCGCGCTATTATGATAATCTTGTGGACGCATACGACACGTACGGCTTTGCCGCGTGCTTTACGTCCACTTTCGGTGAGATGGGCGTGAGCGAGCCGTCCGACTACTCCCCTTCCACAGTCACCGATATTGTCGATGAGATAGACGAGGAGATCGAGTCCGAAGAGCCGCATGTGTTCGACGAGTCGGATAATTTGACTGAGCCCAACATAATCTTCTTGCAGCTCGAATCGCTGTTCGATGTGAATACGATAATAGGCTCCGAATACTCCGAAGATCCGACGCCCAACTTCAACACGCTGTCCGAGGAGTATCCGAGCGGTGAGCTGTATGTGCCCTCGATAGGCGGCGGTACGGCGAATACCGAGTTTGAGATGCTGTCGGGCATGAACATAGACTTCTTCGGCACAGGTGAATATCCGTACACGACTGTGCTGCAGCAAAAGACATGCGAAACCATCGCGTACGACCTGCGCGATTTGGGATACAGCTGCACGGCGCTGCACAACCATACCGCCACGTTCTATAGCCGCAACGAGGTGTATTCCCGCTTAGGCTTTGACCACTTCGTATCGGTTGAATACATGCCCTATGTCACATATACATCGGTGGGCTGGGCGGAAGACATTGTAATGGCGGATGAAATAATCAAGGCACTCAACGCATCCGAAGAGCGCGATTTCATAATGGCTATAACAGTCGAATCGCACGGCAAGTATGACGAGAATTATCAGTATGTGGAAGGCGATCCCGAGATAGTTTCGCTACCCGAGCAGATTAATCAGGGACGCTTTGCAAGCTATTTGCACCTAATACACGCGACCGATGAGTTCCTGGGCGAGCTGATAGAGCGACTGGAGAAATTGGATGAGCCGACAGTATGCGTCATATACGGCGACCATCTGCCCAGCATGGATCTGACTGCGGATGCACTCACCACGGGCAATCTATACGCCAGCCGCTACATAATATGGAACAACTACGGCGCAACGTTTGATGCGCCCAATCTGCAGGCGTATCAGGTGGGTGCTAACTTGCTCAAGCAATTGGGCATATCGGGCGGCACGATAACCAAGTATCATCAGGCAAATGACCTTACCAACACCGACCAGACTTATTTGGACAACCTCGAATTGCTGGAATACGATCTGCTGTACGGCGATCAAAACGCATTCGAGGACAGCGACCCGTATCCGGAAACCGACATGACCATGGGTTGCCTACCGATACAAATATCGACCGTATCAGTCAATTACGGACGCGTACTGGTGAGCGGTTCCAACTTCACCGAGAGTAGCGTTATCGAGCTGGACGGCACGGACTATCAGACCGCGTTCATAAGTAGTGCGCAGTTGGTTGCAATAGTCCCGCGCACGACCGAAGTGCATAGCGTATGCGTCGTACAAAAGACATCTGACGGCGTTGAGCTAAGCCGAACCGACGCGTACGAAGTGTCAAATTAAGCACAATTATCCAAACTATAGACTTGCCCCCAAATGCCACTTATAGCGCATTTGGGGGCAAGTCATAATAATGTTGACAGGATGCGCGCGGTATGCTAGAATCTAAAATATAATTCCGAGCTATTTGGTAGGATATCGCATGTACCGACTGTTTGCATTGCGGTATAAAGTCAATTTAGCTTAGAGTGTCGCCAATAACGATACGACTGGAGATAGAATATGGTAACAAAACGTGTTTATCTGGACAATGCCGCCACTACGGGTGTAAGTGCGCCCGTGCTGGAGGCCATGCTTCCCCTGCTCAAGGAGGTATACGGCAACCCTTCCAGCGTACACAGCTGGGGACGCGAGGCGCGTAAGGCGCTCAACAACGCGCGCCGTCAGGTTGCGTCCGCATTGGGCGCTCAGGAAAACGAAATCTACTTTACCGGCTGCGGTACCGAGTCGGACAACTGGGCTATACGCGGCACTGCGATGGCCAAGCGGTCCAAAGGACGCCACATAATTACATCAGCGATAGAGCATCATGCGGTGCTGCATACCTGTCAGGCGCTTGAAAAAGAAGGATGGGAAGTTACCTATCTGCCGGTAGATCGCGAAGGCTTTGTGTCCCCCGCCGATGTCGAGCGCGCTATACGCCCGGATACGGTCTTGGTCACTATTATGACCGCGAACAACGAGATAGGCACGATTGAGCCCATCGATGAAATAGGCGCAATATGCCACGCGCACGGAGTACTGTTCCACACCGATGCGGTGCAGGCCGTGGGACATGTGAAGTTCGATCTCGACAACAGCAACATTGACATGCTGTCGCTGAGCGGACACAAGATACATGCGCCCAAGGGCATTGGCGCGCTGTACATACGCAAGGGCGTACACATAGACAACTTTATGCTGGGTGGCGCACAGGAGTCCCGTCACCGCGCGGGTACCGAAAATATGGCGTCCATAGTGGGTCTGGGCAAGGCTATCGAGATTGCAACGACCGACTTAGAGAAGAAAGCCGCCGAGCTGGCTGCCAAGCGCGATCATATGATTAATCGCATACTCACTGAGATTCCGGACACCATGATAAACGGTAGCCGCGAAAAGCGCCTGCCGGGCAATGTGAATGTATCCATACGCTATCTGGAAAGCGAGTCCGTACTGCTGAACCTGGATCTGAAGGGCATTGCCGCATCGAGCGGTTCGGCATGCACATCGGGTTCGCTGGATCCTTCGCATGTGCTGATGGCCATAGGCATATCGCACGAGCTGGCAAACGGTTCGCTGCGCCTGAGCCTTGACGAGAGCAATACGATGGAAGAGCTGGACTACACCGTGGATACGCTCAAGGACATTGTGGCGCGTCTGCGCGAGATGTCCCCGCTATATGCCGATGCACAGCGCGGTTGCTATGTCGAGAACAGCGATGACTGCAAGTTCTGTCACTAATCCCCCCAATAAATAAAAGGAGATTTCTGAATGTACAACGATACGGTAATGGACTATTTCACCAATCCGCGCAATGTAGGCGAGATTGAGGATGCAAGCGGCGTAGGTACTGTGGGCAACGCCAAGTGCGGCGATATAATGCGCATATTCATAAAGGTCGAGGACAACATAATCACCGATGTGAAGTTCAAGACTTTCGGATGCGGCGCAGCCATAGCCACGTCCAGCCGCGCCACCGAAATGGTGAAGGGCAAGACAATCGAGGAAGCACTCAAGTTAACCAACAAAGAAGTAACCGACTCTTTGGGCGGACTGCCTGCCGTAAAGCTGCATTGTTCTGTACTTGCAGAAGAGGCACTTCATGCCGCCATACAGGACTACTACGACAAGCACAACATTGATAAGCAGGTCGCACCCGCTGAGTAAACGGCTCATGCCATATCAAAAGAGTACAAGAGGAGGCTTTAGACATGCAGCGTCGTCCATCGCTGACCGAAGGCAAACTGATGATTATGCGCGTGCTCAAGTACATGACACCGCTGGACGAAAATCAGCTTGCCGAGTTTTTTGCCGAGCCTAACCTTTTGACTTTTTTTGAGATCAAGGAAGCGCTTGCGGAGCTTCAGGAGTCCGAGCTGATCGCAGTAAGCATACGCGGCGGCTCACGGCCGGATGCGTATATGCTGACCGAAAAGGGACAGGCTACGTACGAAATGTTCAGCCACACTCTCCCGTTGCCGCTACGCGAGCGGATAGACGCAATACTACCCGAATGGAAGCGCGAGTTCAGACGGCGTGACCAAGTGCGCGTCAAGTACAGCAGGGTAAGCGAAGGCGACTACATCGCGACGCTTGCGATATACGAGCACGGCGCACCGGCAATGGAGCTATGCCTGCACTTTCCGGACATGGCACAGGCACATGAAGCGTCGGAGGCATTTGAGAAAAATGCCCAGCGCATTTACGCCGATATTTGGAATGCACTGTCGACAAGCGATGCCGATAAGAAAACGTAGTGCTTTTTTAGAAAAATCAACGCGGCGGTCATCCGACTAAGATGGCCGCCGCGTATTTCTATGCTTTTTTGCTAGAGATTACTTGGCAAACTTACGGCGCAGTGTTATGCCGCTGCCGATCGCCGCCAGAGCCGATATCAGCATTACTATGGCAAGCGTCTGACCATTGAACGTGTCACCGGTCTTTACTATGCTGCTGTCCTCTTCCCACGTGTTGGTTATGCGTGCCGTGGTGTCCGCATCGAGGTCGCCGCTGCAATTCTTGTATG
Organism: uncultured Oscillospiraceae bacterium; assembly: GCA_964439295.1. Taxonomy (GTDB): domain Bacteria; phylum Bacillota; class Clostridia; order Christensenellales; family Aristaeellaceae; genus Fimadaptatus. The sequence continues at coordinate 5,313 of CAYTOU010000032.1, read as the reverse complement.
CCGTTGTGTATTCGACATCGACAACCTTCTTCTGACGTACCTTGTACGTTGTGCCGGCGGGCAGGTCATATATCGTAATGCTGTCATTGCCGGTCAGGGTTATGGTGTCGCCACTCTTTATCTTCTTGCCGTTGGACATCTTGAACTTGCCTTCGGCATCAAACTTTACGGTCAGTACAAAGTCGGTGTCTTCATCGGCCTTATCGCCCTTTATAACCGTCTTGATCTTCAGGTCGTACGTGTCATCGGTTTCAGAGCCGGACATGTACCTGTTGACGAACTTTATCGCGGTGTTCGCGTCGGCTTGTATCTCAAAGTCGGTCGCATCTGCCTCGTAAGTCGTGCCATCGGATACCTTAACGGATGTTGTGCAGCCGATTTCGGGCGTAGCCTGCTTTATCGTGTAAGTACCTTCCTCAAGCTCCATTTCAAAGCTCTTGCCACTCTCTATGGTTATGGTATCGCCTACCTGCTTTCCGTCCTTGGTGATGGTGTACTTGAAGCTCTTATCGCCGCTGTCAGCCGCGTCACCTTCCTTGTACACATCCAGTATAAGCTTACCGGTCTTAGCCGTAGGTTCGGCGGTAGGCGCTACAGTAGGCACCTGCGTAGGAGCTGCGGTCGGCTCGGCAGTCGGTTCTGAAGTGGGTTCAGCCGTAGGTGCAACCGTGGGTTCAGCCGTGGGTTCGGTTGTCGGCTCAGCTGTGGGCTCTTCGGTGGGTTCGGCTGTGGGCTCGGCGGCATAGGTGCGGGTGAAAGTCACGTTGTACTGAGTAGCGTCTTCGACCTTCAAATCGAGCACATTGCCGTCAACAGAAGGTTCTTGATTGACTGTCACAGCGGTCGTGGCGGTGTCGCCTTCGATCTGGACAAGCTCAATCTTGTAGTTGCCGGAGCTAACGTTCAGGACAGCGGTCTGACCGGCTGTGAGCATAATCGGGGTTTGGTCGTTATACACGTATTCGACATTGTCGATGGTATAGCGCATTGCCATAGAGGCGTTATCCCTATAGATATTCACATTGAATATGGCGTTCGATGTGCCGCCGACTTCATTTATCGTTATGAGCAAATTGCCATTGACAGAATCGGCAGCGTCGGCCATGGACATAACGGGCATCAGACACAGCACGAGTGCCGTGAGTATTGCCAGTGCCTTGACAAATACGGTCGATTCATTTTGTTTGGTGAACATAATCTTACCTCCCAGTATTGCCCTTCTTACTTTCCGGGTTCTACATCTTTGACGCAGGTGTTCACAGTTTTGCTCCATTTTTATCGGTAAAGTATTTGTAAAAGTGCATCCGGATTTTGAGATAATTGCACTAAATCGGCATTTTGGCAAGAGGCTAAACAAAAGCAAAAAGCCATGCGCTTAAGCTTATCGGCATATCGAAATCAAGTGCCGAAAACTCAAGTACATGGCTGTTATTCCCCATCATTAGGCGATATTCAGTTTAGTCATTATGGTCTGGGTTATCTGGCTAAGCAGTTCGGGATTGCCATAGTATACGTACAGCATCGCCATCAGCGCGCCTACGCTAATTACGGCGCACACAATGCTAAGTATCACATATACCACATACCGCCCTGTCGATTCGGGAACATATGCGGATATCACGCCGAACAGACCTGCAAGCCCCATGATTGCACCCAATCCGGGTATCCAGCATATCAATGCACCAATAACCGACATCACCATACCGCGCCCCAGCTTGCGGCGTTGTGCCGGGTTTGACATAAGCTCTTCTGACATAGCTGCCTCCACACTTGGTATCGCTACCATACGGTTTTACTTATTCGGATAATATGACGAAACAGAGAGCCATTTCGTTCCATGGTTAGCAGCGAACGTATAGGTTTTTCACTTGGTGCTACGAATCGGTTTGCCGCCACGCTTGTTAAAAGGCTTTTTCAGGCGGAACACGGTCGCCTTTTTGCCGTTTACTAATATGTCCATATATCCGGCGGGCAAAAAGCCGGTTTCGCGCATGGCGCGCATCGCATCCGAACGCGCCGCAGTGAGCATTACGAGCGTGCCGCCGGGTCTCAATACACGCGCGAACTCGCACATGAAGTCCACATAGAACGCAAGGAGATTGCCATAACGCTCTGCATCGTGTATGCCCCACGGTGCGGACGTTATTATGCGATCCACGGAATCGCTCTCTATCGGAGTCATATCGCGCGCATCCCACTGATAAACCGCCGCCTTGCTCTCCTCTATCATGGGCGCGAATTGGCGACGCAGTCTGCGCACTGTGTTTGAGTCGCTGTCGCCCATCATCACACAGGCGTACTTACGCGACTTGAGCAGTTGGCTTACAAGCGAACCATTGCCTGCAAAGGGATCAAGCAGCGTTTCGCCCGCCGCCGTGCCCGCGTAGAGGCATATGCATTGGGCAAGCTCCGGGCGCAATGCACCCTGCGGCAGAGCCCTATCGGTCTGCTCGCGGCGCTCAACCAGCATGCAGTATATGCCTATGTTTTCCGAGCGGATTATGTACCAGAATTCCCAATCCGGATTTTCGCGATCCACGCGCAGTCTCGCGCGGCGCTTGACCAGATCCTCGGCTTGCGCGATGATAGGCGTGTCTACGTGCTCCAGCTTGCCGTTTTTTTGAAAGCGCACGCGGAAGGTCTGACCGCTGCGTACGCGACCGGTAAACGACGGATCGGCTTTAGCCGCCGCCTGCTGTACCATCGACTTAAACGTCGGGTTGTTCTGGCGATGCAGCACGAGGTAAGTATTTGAGAATATGTTTACGCGCTTAAAGGCGTCAGGCTTGCCGTCATATCGATAGACTATCAGGCCGTTATACAAATCGTATATCTGGCAGCCGCGCAGTATTCGGGGCAGGTATTCCTTTATTACCGGCTCCAAGCCGCTCGTAAACGTGGATGCATATATCGGCATATTTCCTCCAAATGATTTTGTCTTTTATAAAAGCAGTATGTGCTTAAATACATACCCGTCGTCGCTTACCGTCTTTTCTATAAGATACGGTCTGAGTATGCGTATTTCGGGCAGCGTGATAGTGAGCTTAATCTCCTCATCGGAGCTCGACAACGTGTCGGATGATTCGGTTGAGTCGGATGAATCCTCTTCCGGCACAAGATACTCATAGCTCATCCAGCCGGACTTGCCATCCTCTTCGACCGTTACATACGCCCACAGTCCGTCATCGCTCAATTTTTCGACAGTTACCTTTGTGCCGCTTTCGTACTTGTCGACCACCTTGGCATCGGCATTACAGTCCTTGCGCATGCGCAGACTGCGCTCTTCGGTCTTAACAGTGGCAGTATACGGGAATTCCTGCTCGGGCTGTGTGGTCGGCTCTGCAGTAGGCTGCTGGGTCGGCTGTGGCTGTTCGGTCGGTTCGGCGGTAGGCTTAACCTGAACTTCTGTGGACTGCTCGATAGTCGGACGAGCATGGCTTTGGTCGGAACACACCGCATATACCTTGACATTATGTGCGGGCATTACAAAGGATGCCTGACTCGTCCCGGACAGCTCTTGCTCTTCGCCGGACTCTTCATCATACAGGTATATGCTATCCGGCACACAGTCGCTATCCGACAGCACATACACATTGACGAGAGCGCCTGCCGGCACGCCGCCGGTAACATCGGTGCCGGTTGTGGCATCAGCACTGAGCACATATTCCGCCTTCAGAGTAAAGCAGCTGCTTTCAAGTATCTCAACATTGCACGGGACGGCCTCGAACTCGACGCTGATTTCGCAATCGTTTTCGGGCATTATGAACGTATTGCCCTGCACGCTTGCCGCTTTGGTATGGCTTCCCGAAACGCATACTTCAAGCGTGCCTTCCTTTACCTGCCAACCTTCGGACGGCATGAGCGCAACAGTTACGGTGCTGCCCGCTGCAGCGCTGGTTGACGGATATGTGCGCACCACACCCATGCCATGGGTCTGTACATTGCCAAGAGAATACAGCATGCCAACTTCGGCATCCAGACGTATATCGCCAGCCGGAGCGGTAAGCAATATAGTCGAATCGGACGCGTCATAGCCGCCCAGACTATGCTGAATCGCGCTGATGGTTTGACCGTCTCTGGTTACGGTGAGCTTGCCGTTCACCAATCCGTATCCATCGGGTATATCGACATCGACATACAGCTCTTCGCCTTCGCAGCAGTTAGTTACCTCGGTGCTGCGGTCGGATGCGTACACCTTCACGCCGGATGCGCACTCTATGCGGCATAGTCTTCCGACTTCCGCGAGCACGTCAACACCGCCTTCCGGCATTGTCAGGCTTACGATAAAGGCGCCTGTTTCGTCCTGCTCGCTCAGGTACTCGGCACGCCCGGTCTGTATGGGCATAATGCCCTGCGAGCCTTTGCGAATGCGCATATCGGTGCCGGACGGACTTACCTTTAGTTCCACGCTACTGCCCACCAATGCGCGCGGCGGATCTTGATACGCGTAGTCGCCGGTAATTATGCAGTCCACGCCATCGGGTATGTTTATCGGGGCAGCTTCCATAAATTCGGCGGCAATCGTAACAGGCTCCTCAGGCATGACGAACGTGTAAGCACCATCCGCATCTTTAGAAAGCGCGATCTGCTGATCAGAAGCGGTCGTAACGAACAGCGAATCCGCGCCGAGCGCATACTCATCGCCCGGCTGCACCTGCAGTGTTACTGTATCGCCTGCCAGCGCCTGATACGCATTTACACCGGATGAATTCTGTGTCGAGAGCTTTCCCAAGCCGTTTGTATAGCAACCGTCGTCGCCCAGTGTAAAGCCATCCGAAAATGATATAGCATACATCTTGCCGCACTCGACGATTATTTCGGCACTGCCGCTGTCGATATCAGGCATGACGAAATGGTAGATATCCCCCTCGGTGTTATCGAGCGGCGCTGTTTCTCCATCATACGATACGCTTACGCTGCCAAGAGAATTCTCGGCATCGAGCGGTTTGAGCGTGATATACACGTCCGCGCCGGTCGGTATGCTAGTAAGTCCTCCCGCGATAAACGCCGTGGCTCCATCCGCGGTGCAGTAATACGCATCGCTTACAGAGCACGTCGCCGCAGCCTGAGTCCACGACAAGGTAACCTCGCCCGCGGCAAAAGCCGTGAGGCACGCAATGCTGAGCAATACAAATGCCGTCAGCGCAATAAGCAGCTTACGTTTCATATTTTCACTCCAAGTTCGAAGTTGTTTTGGGGATAGTATACCATATGTCGTATTCGGGTGCAATTACAATACCGACATATTATTGAAATGATTCGGGTTTAGGCTAATTCTCCGATCCCTCTCCTCGCACACATAAGCCGTCTACG
>CAYTOU010000031.1:0-15459 GCA_964439295.1 uncultured Oscillospiraceae bacterium | reverse complement strand
AAAGCCGCTGGCTCTCAAAACAGAACCAGCGGCTTAAATCATCTAACGCAACTTCAATATATAATTCGTTCCCCTGCTCTGCTTACAGTTGCACTGCATTAGAACAGGCCGAAGGCGAACAGTTTTTCTTTGCAGCTTTCTTTTTTCAAAAAGAAAGCGCGTTCCCCTCTTAGAACTTGCGAGCGTAGTCGGGCAGTAGCATGGGCGATACGGTATCGCTGACTATGCCGGCGTCGGCTAGCTGCTTTTCGTAGGCGTCTACGTGGCTGAGGGTCATCTTGCCCAGCTTGACATCGCGGAAGGCAGCACCGGCGACCTTGCCCGCGTTGCGACCGAATACGATAACGTCAAGGAGTGAGTTGCCCATCAGACGGTTGCGACCGTGTATGCCGCCTGCGGCTTCGCCGGCAACATAGAGTCCGGGTACGCAGGTCTCGTCGCGGTCGTTGATCTCTACGCCGCCGTTCTGGTAGTGAAGCGTCGGATAGATCAGTATCGGGACCTTGCGCATGTCAATGCCGTACTCCAGATACATGCGTAGCATGGCGGGTAGACGGCGCTCCAGAGTGCCTTCGCCGTTGATCATGTCGATCATGGGCGTGTCCAGCCATATCGCCTTGCCGTTGGGCGCATCCACACCCATGTTGCGGTCGGGCGAGCACTCGCGAATGATGGCAGCGGCCTCAACGTCGCGCGTCTCAAGCGGATGTACAAAGGCAACACCCTCGCGGTTGATTACCTTCGCGCCCAGAGAACGTACCTTCTCGGTAACAAGCGCGCCGTAGATCTGGTTCGGGAACGCAGCGCCGGTCGGATGGTACTGTAGAGTGTCCTGATACAGTAGCTTTGCGCCCGCACGGTAGCTCAGAATCAGACCGTCCGCGGTCGCGCCGTAGTGGTTGGAAGTCGGGAAGCCCTGATAGTGCATGCGTCCCGCACCGCCGGTCGCCAGTATGACGGCCTTGGCGCGCGCAACACGTACTTCGCCGGTCTCCATGTTGAGTAGAACCGCACCGCAGCAGCGGCCGTTCTCGTCCTTGATTAGCTCAATTGCGGAGGTGAAGTCCACAACCGGTATGCCGCGGTTGAGTACCTCGTCGCGTAGCGTGCGCATTATCTCGGCGCCGGAATAGTCCTTGGCCGCATGCATGCGCTTGCGGGAAGTTCCGCCGCCGTGCGTGGTCATCATGTTGCCCTCGGCATCCTTGTCAAACTCAACGCCCAGCTCGTTAAGCCACTTGATGGCGGCAGGGCCTTCGTTTACAAGACGGCGTACCAGCGCGGGTACATTGGCGTAGTGACCGCCGCCCATTACGTCCAGATAGTGCTGTGCGGGTGAGTCGCCGGGCTTGTCGGCAGCCTGTATGCCGCCTTCGGCCATCATGGTGTTGGCATCGCCTATGCGCAGCTTGGTGACTATCATCACGTTCGCGCCGGCATTGTTCGCCTCGATTGCCGCGGAAGAACCTGCTCCGCCGCCGCCGATAACAAGCACATCGACATCGTAATCGATCTTGTCCAGGTCGACCTTAACCTGGGATAGACGGCTCTTGGCCTCCAGCAGCTTAATCAGCTCTACCGGAGCCTTCTCGCCCGCGTTGGGACCTACCTTGATTATGCCAAAGCCGTCATTGCGGTAGTCCGGATGGTACGCGTTGAGCAGCGCATCCTTCTCGTCCGCGTCCATGCGGCGGGGTTCCAGCGCGATATTGGCCTCGCGCGCGGCCTCTACCTTCGCCATGGAGGCCAGCATTTCGGGAGTGAAGTTCATATCTGTCGCCTCCTTATTTCTCTATAACGCGGTGGTTGTACATTTCCTTGAGCTCTTCTATGGGCTTGGCCATAATGGCTTCCAGCTCGGCAGCGCACTCGCCGTCCTCTATTTCCTTTACGCGCTTGGTCAAATGCTTGGCCTCGGGCGCAATGTACTTGCCGTTGAGGCGGCGCGCCAGCTCGGCAACCTGCGGATGAGATATGCCGGCGGGGCAGCGGGAAGAGCATACGCCGCACATTACGCAGTCAAAGCTCAGCTCGGCGCAGGTCTTGAAGTCGCCGCGCTGTGCCGCCGCAATGTACTGCATGGTGTTAAGTCCCTGGGTGCAGGCATTGGTGCAGGCGTTGCAGCCTATGCAGGAGTAAATCTCCGGGTACAGCTGCATCATTACCTGCGCATCGGGCTTGATCTCGTTTATATCGTACACCTGCTTTTCCAGCGGGAAGAAGGGCAGCGTGGCGATGTACATGTTGTCCTGTACGGTGGTCTGACAAGCCAGCGCGGCATGCAGCTCGCGCTCGCCCTTTATGCGATACACGGTCGCGCACGCGCCGCAGAAGCCGTTGCGGCAGCCGCAGCCGCGCACCAGCTTGTAGCCCGCGTATTCCATCGCGGTCATGATAGTAAGTCCCTCGGGCACTTCGTACTTTTTGCCCATCAGATAGACGTTAACCATATCGTTTTCCTCCGTCATATGTCCGTAGGGGAAGTATGCTTAATACTCGTCCGGCAGCTCGCCCAGCTCGTCAAAGCGGAACACGGGGCCGTCCTTGCACACGTACTTGTTGCCCACATTGCAGCGGCCGCACTTGCCTATGCCGCACTTCATGCGCATTTCAAGCGTGGTGAATACCTGCTTGCGGTCAAAGCCCAGCTTGTCCAGACCCTGAAGCACGAACTTGATCATAATGGGCGGACCGCAGACCAGAACCTTGCCCTGCGGATCGAATCCCAGCTCGGTCACATAGTTGGGAACAAATCCCACGTGACCGTCCCAGCCCTCCTGCGGGCGGTCGATTGTCAGGTATACGTTTATGCCGGCTTCCTTGCACCACTCGTTGGTGATTTCCGGATAATCGACCAGATCATCCTTGGAGCGGGAGCCGTATACGATGCTTATTTTGCCGTAGTTTTCGCGATTGTCGCGCACATAGTTTATTACCGAACGCAGAGGCGCAAGTCCTATGCCGCCCGCGATGAACAGCAGATCCTGTCCCTTGAGCTCGGTCTCAACCGGGAAAGGCTTGCCGTACGGTCCGCGAATGGTGATCTGCTGACCTACGTCCATCTGATGCAGCCATGTGGTCAGGCACCCGCACTTCTTTATGGAAAACTCCATAAACTCGTGATTGGTGGGCGAAGAGGTTATCGAGAACATCGCCTCGCCCACGCCGGGTATGGACAGCATTGCGCACTGACCGGGCATGTGCTCAAACACCTTGCCGCCGGTCAGAGCCTGTACGCGGAACGTCTTTACATCGGGCGTATCCACGCGCACATCGGTGACTATGCCTATATGCGGCACTAGGCTTTCATTATTCATTTTGCATCCTCCCCCAGCGCCTTTATCACTTTGACTATGTTCAGGTTCATCGGGCACTTCTTTACGCAGCGGCCGCAGCCTACGCACGAATACATGCCGTCATTGTTTGCCGGGAAATAGCACAGCTTATGCATGAAGCGCTGACGATAGCGCTGCATCTGATTGGGACGCGGCGTGGTCGCGGCCATCAATGTGAAGTCGGAATACATGCAGCTGTCCCAGCAGCGATAGCGCTGTACGCCGTGACCCGTGTCGTAGTCGCGTATGTCGTAGCACTGGCAGGTCGGGCACACGAACGTGCATGTGCCGCAACCCAGGCACGGCATGGACAGGCGCTCCCACTTGGGCGAATTGAACAGTTCGTTTAAGTGCTCGCCGTCAAAGCCCTTGAGGTTCAGGTGCGCAAAGGGCTTGGAATCGATCTTCGCGCGAATCTCGGCCTTTACGTCATCGGCGGCAGTCTCGTCGGCATCCTGAGTGTCCCACTCGGAAACCAGCTTTTCGCCCTTTTCGGTATAGGCTTTGCACAGGTACTCATCGCCCTTCTTCCACAGAACCACATCCGCCTCGGGCTGTGCCGGGTCAATGCCGAACGTGGTGCAGAAGCAGCTGTCCTCGGGCTCGCCGCAGGCAATGGATACCAGTATGCCGTGCTCACGGCGCGCGGCATAGTACGTATCCACCGGGTCGGCAAGGAATACCTTGTCCAGCACCTTGAATGCGCGTATGTCGCAAGCGCGTATGCCGAATATCACATAGTCCTGGCTGCAACGCTCCTGCTCGGTCAGCTCTATTGTCTTGCCCTCCATGCGGAAGTGCATCAGATCCTCCCACTGCGGGAAGAGCACATCCTTGGGGGACTTGTCGGTGTTGCAGGTGTCAAGGCGCAGCGTTTCGCCCTCTTCGTAGCGGTCGTATACGGTCAGACCATCCTTATCGATGGGCGCGTATACCGCGTAGGGAATGCTCTTTACGATTTTTTCGATATCGCAGGCGTTAAACTTACGCATCAGGCGTTCCCCCTTTCGCGCACAATACCGGGCTCAACGTCGGTCTTGGTGTAGCTGGTAAGAGGCGTACGCTCCTCGGTGCCTATGCCCGCCTGATAGTCGCCGTACAGCTCGTCAATGTCCTTTACGAACTTGCGGTTGAGCAGGTGCAGCGGTATGTGCTGCGGGCAAACCCTGGAGCACTCGCCGCAGTCGGTGCAGCGACCCGCGACGTGGAAGGCGCGGATTATGTGGAACATGTTTTCCTCAAAGTCGGTCGTATTGGCCTTGGCAGCCACGCCCGAATTGGGGTTATCGAATACGCACTTCTGACAGGAACATGCGGGACAGATGTTGCGGCACGCGTTGCAGCGTATGCAGCGGCTCAGTTCGCCGCGCCAGAACTCAAAGCGCTCTTCGTGCGTCATGTTTTCCAGGCGCGCGACCTCTTCAAAGCGGTTGGAGTCGGGCACATCGTGGCATGCATCGTCGTCGATTACCTCATCGGCAACCTCGAAGTTTTTGCCCTTGCAGGTCTTGCACTTCATAAGCAGACCGTTTTCGTCGGTCATGCCCTTGCAGCCTGCGCCGATTATATAGAAGTTTTCGCGGTTAACGCGATGCTCCTTAATGAGCTGGTTAAACGACAGCGTGTCGCAGGGCTTGAGCACGATAAGCGTCTTACCCTCCGCACGATTAAAGCGTATGCAGTATTTGCTCAGGTTCGCGCCGCAATGTTCGCCGTATACGAACCCCGCCATTTCATCGGCATTGGTAAACAGCGCCGGAGACCAGTCGGCCTCCATCTCGCCCTTTTCCCAACCGATAACGCGGGCAACGGTTCCGTCAGCAAGCAGCTCAAGCGCGCGGGACTTTATCCTCTTGGCTATTTCTTGCATCTGAGATCCCCCAGCTTTCTGTTCTCGCCCAGCTCGGTTATCGTCTTGGCGAAATCGTTCATGGTAGCGGAGAACTTCGCGCCCTCCGCGGCGGATACCCACTCAACGCGGGTGCGCTCGCGCTCAATGCCCAGATAGTCGAGCATGGAGAACAAAAGCGTCATTCTGCGGCGGGCGTAGTAGTTGCCGCTGGTATAGTGGCAATCGCCCGGATGGCAGCCGCACAGTATTACGCCGTCCGCGCCGCGCTGGAATGCGCGCAGTATGAACAGCGGATTTACGCGGCAGGAGCAGGGAACGCGGATTATCTTTATCTCGGCAGGATAGGAAAGACGCCCGGAACCCGCCAGATCCGCGCCCGCGTAGGAGCACCAGTTGCAGCAGAAAGCCACTATCTTGGGCTTCCATTCGTTTTGCGTCACAGGCATATCGCGTCAACCTCCGCCATGATCTGTTTGTTGGAGAAGCCGTTGAGGTCCATTGCGCCGGACGGGCAGGTGACGGTGCACGCGCCGCAGCCCTGACATACAGCCGGGTTGACCTGCGCTACGCGGCGTACTTCGCGCACGCCGGGACCGCGTACTTCCTTATCGACATATGTAATTGCGCCGTACGGGCAGACCTTTTCACACTGAGAGCAGCCGTTGCACAGCAGCTCGTTGGAGTGCGCAACGCACGGGTTGGTGACCAGGTGATCCTTGGCAAGCAGGCCAATAACCTTGCTCGCCGCGGCACCCGCCTGAGCGACGGTTTCGGGTATATCCTTGGGACCCTGCGCGACGCCGGAGAGGAATATGCCCGCCGTGGGGCTTTCGACCGGGCGCAGCTTGGGGTGAGCCTCGGTGAAGAAGTCGTTGGTATCCATGGACGCGGTCAGCATAGTGCCGATGGAGCGTGCCGTGGGATCGGGCTCGATTGCGGTAGCCAGCACGACCATGTCGGCGGCTATCTTGACCTGACGGTTGTTTATCAGGTCGCTGCCCTGTACCATGAGCTTGCCGTTTTCGCCGGCGACCTTACCGACCATGCCCTTTATGTAATCCACACCGTACTGCTCGACCGCGCGGCGATAGAACTCATCGAAGTTCTTGCCCGGGGTACGTACGTCGATGTAGAATACGTGCACGTCGGTATCGGGATACTTTTCACGCACCAGCATTGCGTGCTTGGCGGTGTACATGCAGCATATCTTGCTGCAGTAGGGCTTGCCGCGCTTGGTGTTGGCGTCGCAGCGGCTGCCTACGCACTGTATGAACACGATCGTCTTGGGATGAGTGCCGTCCGACGGTCTGAGCAGAGTGCCCTTGGTAGGACCTGCGGCGTTCATAAGGCGCTCGAATTCCAGCGAGGTCACTACATCGGCATTGTCGGCATAGCCGAACTCGTTGAGCGCGCTGGGATCGATGGGCTTAAAGCCGGTCGCCACGACTATCGCGCCGTACTTGCGCTCGATAAGCTCATCCTGCTGCTTGTAATTGATCGCGCCCGCGGAGCACACCTTTTCGCACAGACCGCACTTGCCGGTCTTGAGCTTTATGCACTGCTCGGGATCGATTACCGCGACATTGGGGATGGCCTGCGCGAAGGGAATGTATATCGCGCCGCGGTTGTCCAGACGCATGTTGAATTCGTTCTTACCCTTGCGGGAGGGGCACTTGGTGGTGCATGCCGCGCAGCCGGTGCACTTGGTTTCGTCAACATAGCGCGCCTTTTTGCGTATGGTAGCGGTAAAGTTGCCCACGAATCCGGACACCTTTTCAACATTGGCGTAGGAGATTATGTTTATCTTCTCGTTCTGCGAAGCTTCGACCATCTTGGGGGTCAGTATGCACGCCGCGCAGTCCAGAGTCGGGAAAGTCTTATCCAGCTGAGCCATGCGACCGCCGATTGTGGGGCGCTGCTCGACTATATCGACTTCATAGCCCGCATCCGCAACGTCCAGAGCGGTCTGTATGCCCGCTATACCGCCGCCTATTACCAGACAGCGCTTGGTGACGTCGCTGGTGCCCGCGGTCAGGGGGGCATCGTTGCGCAGCTTGGCGACGGCAGCCTTGGCAAGTACTATTGCCTTGGCGGTGCCTTCGGCCTTGTCCTTATGTATCCAGGAGCACTGCTCGCGGATATTGGCGATTTCAACCATGTAGGGGTTGAGTCCGGCGCCCTGAGCGGTCTTGCGGAATGTCGCCTCATGCATACGGGGCGAGCAGGAGCATACGACTATGCCATCCAGGTGGCAATCGCGAATTGCGTCCTGTATCAGCTTCTGACCCGCGGCGGAGCACATGTACTGGTAGTTGGTGGAGTAAACCACGTTGGGTTCGCTCTTCATCGCCTCCGCAACCGCTTCTACATCCACGGTGGCGGCGATGTTGGAACCGCACCAGCAAACGAATACGCCGATTTTAAGCATCTGTGGTGTTCCTCCTTACTTCCTGTACTTGCGCATGGCGGCCATGAGCAGCTGCTGCGGCACATGCTCGTCCGCAAACGACGGTATGTCGCGCGGACCCTTGTGATCGGCGCCCTTTTGGCGTATCTGCATAAGGCGCACCGCCTCGACCAGCTTGCCCGGCTCTACGCCGCGCGGACAGCGCTCAACGCATGCCATGCAGCTTAGGCACATATATATCGACTCGCTGGCCATCAGCTTTTCTATTTCACCGTGCTCTACCATGGCTACGAACTGATGCGGATGGTATTCCATCTTGTCGTAGTTGGGGCAGGTGCCGGAGCACTTGCCGCACTTCATGCACTTGCGGGGATTGACGCCGCTGATGCGCAGGGCTGTCTGGGTAAGCATTTCTACATCGTTTGCCATGATTAGCCCTCCTTTACGCCCAGCGCCTCGGCGAGCAGCTCGGTAAAGTACTTTACGGGCAGCTTTTCGCCGGTCGCGTTTTCGACCAGATTGTACATGCACAGCGGACAGGCGGTGACAAGCTCATCCGCGCCGGCGGCAATCGCGCTGTTCAGCGCGCGATCCACCTGATTGGATGCGGCGGACTTGTCTTCAAGCGCCACATACGCGCCGCAGCACTCGTTGCGGTATGCGTACTTGACGGGCGTTGCGCCCAGCGCGGTAATGAAGTCCTCGATTATCTTGGGATTCTCGGGATCGTCAAACGCCAGCACCTTGCCCGGGCGCAGTACCATGCAGCCGTAGAAGGCGCCTATCTTGCGACCCTTAAGCGGATTTACAACTTTCTTTTTGAGCTCGTCAAAGCCTATCTCGTCGCGCAGTACTTCAAGGAAGTGCATAACCTGCGTGGAGCCGTCGTAGGGCTTTTCGCTCTTCATATAATTGGTTGCCTTTGTGCGGAAGTTTTCGTCCCTATTCCAATCGTAATTTGTGCGCTTAATGACGTGGTGGCATGCCGAACACATCGTTACCAGCTTGCCGCCCTCGTCACGCGCACTTTCGAGCGCGCGTACCGCGCTTAAGCGCGATGCGATCTCGTCCGAGGCCTGGGGATATACCGCGCCGCAGCATTGCCAGTTGCTCAGCTCGCGCAGCTCTATACCCAGCGCCTTTGCCGAGGCGCGCGCGTATATGTCCATCTGCTTCGCTCTGTCCTTGAGCGTGCAGCCCGGATAATAGCTGTAAGTCATAGCGTAAACTCCTTATCTGGAAGGCAGTCGGATTGTGGGGCGCGTAAAAGCGCCCCGCCCGCATCAGCACATCTGTTCGGGCTTAAATACCTCATCAAACTTTTCCGCCGACAGGAAGCCCAGCGATACGCATGCTTCCTTGAGCGAAATATTTTCCTTGTACGCCTTCTTGGCGGTCTTGGCGGCGTTGTCGTAGCCTATGTACGGGTTGAGCGCCGTGACCAGCATGAGGGAATTGTACAGATTGTGGTGCATCTTTTCGCGGTTTGCGGTTATGCCGGATACGCAGTTCTTGTTGAAGGAACGCAGCGAATCGGACAGAAGGCGCGCAGACTGCAGGAAGTTGTATATAAGCACCGGCATGAATACGTTCAGCTCGAAGTTGCCCTGGGAGGCGGCGAAGCCCACCGCGGCGTCATTGCCCATTACCTGAACCGCAACCATGGTCACGGACTCGCACTGAGTGGGATTGACCTTGCCGGGCATTATGGAAGAGCCGGGCTCGTTTTCGGGTATGTGAATCTCGCCCAGACCGTCGCGCGGACCGCTTGCCAGCCAGCGTACGTCGTTGGCGATCTTCATCATGTTGCATGCCAGCGCCTTGAGTGCGCCGTGCGCGAATACCAGATCGTCCTTGCTGGTCAGAGCATGGAACTTATTTTCGGCGGTCACGAAGTGCTTTCCGGTCAGATCGGATACGACCTTGGCAACTTCCTCGGCAAAGCCCTTGGGGCAGTTGAGTCCGGTACCGACGGCGGTGCCGCCCAGTGCCAGCTCCTTAAGTCCGGTCAGAGCCATTTCAAGCTGCTTGCGGGTCTTTTCCAGCATGTTGCGCCAGCCGCTTATCTCCTGAGAGAACGCGATGGGCGTTGCATCCTGCAGATGCGTGCGGCCGGTCTTGACAATGCCCTCGTTTTCCTTCTCCAGGCGCTTGAACGTGGCGATCAGCTCGTCCATTGCCGGGAAGAGGTTATCCTCGATGGCTATTACCGCCGATATATGCATGGCGGTGGGGAAAGTGTCGTTGGAGGACTGGGACATGTTTATGTGGTCGTTGGGGTGGCACAGATGCTCGCCCAGTATTTCGTTGGCGCGGTTGGCTATAACCTCGTTGGCATTCATGTTGGACTGAGTGCCGCTACCGGTCTGCCATACTACCAGCGGGAAGTGATCGTTCAGCTTGCCGGAGATAACCTCATCGCACGCCTCGCATATGGCCTTTAGGCGCTTGTCGTCCATCTTTTCGGGCTTGATGCGGTTGTTTGCGATGGCGGCTGCCTTTTTCAGTATGCCGAATGCATGGGTTATTTCACGCGGCATTATTTCGCCGCCTATTACAAAGTTTTGTTTGCTGCGCTGAGTCTGCGCACCCCAGTAGCGATCGGCAGGCACCTGCATTTCGCCCATCGAGTCGCGTTCCACACGGTATTCCATGTTGTTTTAATTCCTCCCAAATCGCGCGCGGCATACACTCGCCACGCGCGTTTCGATTTCTTGCGATTAGAGTGTGTTTCTAAAAGGGAAAGCTGCAAGTTCGAGTGGATTTTTCTTGAGAATCAAGGATGGAAGCCGAAGGTTTAGTGGCGCTAAATCGAGGCTTTCAGACGCAGAGATGGCGGAAAAGCCGCCGAAATTGCAGCTTAAGGAATTTTAGAAACACGCTCTAGATATCCAGCTGTGCCAGAACCTTCTTGAGCGAATCGGCGCTGTAATGGAGCTTCTCCAGCTCTTCGTCGGTCAAGACGGGGGTTATGCGGCCGCGAACAGAACCGTTACCGATAAGCGCGGGCATGGACAGGCATACATCGCTGATGCCGTATTCGCCGTTGAGCATTACGGACACGGTCTGAACAGCGTTAACTACGCCGAACAGAGCCTCGCAAATGGAGCACACAGCCACGGATATGGCGTAGTTGGTGCAGCCCTTGCGCTCGATAACCTTTGCGCCGGAGGAGCGTACGTGACGCTCTATCTCGCGGTAGTCCAGATCGACGGAGATGTCGTCGTCCAGATGTATCTTATCCTGAGAGTCAAGCAGCGATATGGTGGAAACCTCGGCTATGGACCACGGCACGAAAGAAGTGTCGCCGTGCTCGCCGAATACGTAGGCGTGTACGTTCTTCTGAGATACCGACAGGTACTCGGCTATGCGCGCGCGCAGACGTGCGGTGTCCAGCTGAGTGCCGGTACCGATTATGCGGTTGGCGGGGATGTTGGTGACCTTATGGAATACATAGGTCAGTATGTCGACGGGGTTGGATACGATTACGTAGGTCGCGTCGGGACAGGACTTGGTGATCTGCGGCGCGATCTGCTTGATTATGTTGACATTGGTCTGTGCCAGATCTATGCGGGTCTGGCCGGGCTTACGGGGCATACCGGAGGTGATGACGACTATGTCGCTGCCCGCAGCGGCTTCGTAGTTGCTCGCGTATACGTTAACCGGTTCGTTCATCAGAGGGGTGCTCTGACGTATATCCATTGCCTCGCCCAACGCCTTGCTCTCGTTGATGTCGACGAGAACGATTTCGTTGGCGATGTTCTTAAGTGCCAGTGCAAACGCCGTCGTGGCGCCAACGCTGCCGGCGCCGATAACCGTGATCTTTCTGTTAGCCATAACGCTTACCTACTTTTCTGTTTATTTTATCTGAAAAAGCCGTCAGGCGGGTCATGTGGCCTGCCAGGCTACCAGAGCTAAGTGAACGATGCGCACTTCAAAGCGGTTCGCCCTGTGTGCCGTGCCATTCGATAATATTATATCGAACGCTTGTTATAAGCAATGAGTGAGTACGCATTAAGAGTTAGTAAATAGCTGAGAGTCATTATCCCACGAAGGACGGCAGCATTAAATTATTGCGGAATAGTGCAAAAAATCGCATTTTTCCGCGCTCATATGCGACCGCGCATCGATACGCATATTACTTTAAAACCCTCTCGTGCCGCACGCAAAGCAGCAAAATATGCTTACTATATTATAATTCAATACTTCGCAACGGTCAACAGTATTTGGTATATTTTAGGCGACTATTTGCACAAAAAAGAGAGAAGACCTCGCCAAAGCGAAGTCTTCGTCAAAAAAGTACATATGTTATTTGCTCAGGTAGTTGGCCAGTGCGCCCGCCAGCTGCTTTATATCGGCGCCGGTCGTGTTGACCATCAGATCGTAGTTCTCCTTTGCGCCCCACTTCTGGGAAGAGAAGAACTCGTAGTACTTGGCGCGGCCCTTATCGATTTCGCTGAGCTTTTTGCGCAGCTGACTCTCGCTGAAGTCCTCGCCATCGGGCTTGCGCTCGATGCAGCGGGCAATCTTGCTAAGAGTATCGGCGTATACGAATATGCGGAAGGGCTTCTTTTCGCGCAGTATGTAGTCCGCGCAGCGACCGACTATCACGCAATCCGACTTTTCGGCCAGCTCTTCAAGCAGCTTATGCTGCTCGGAGTAAATCGATATGCTCTGCTGGAACACGGGGTTGGGCATGGTGTAGAAGGACTGCCTTATGTGTATCGGGAATGCGGTTATCGGACGGCTCTCGGTGATGTGCCGCACATACTCCTCGGACATATCGGTGCGCTTGGCTATCTCGGTAATGATCTCCTGATCGTAATAGGCGATGCCCATCTTTTCGGAAAGCCTGCGTCCAAGCTCGCGTCCGCCACTGCCGAATTCACGGCTGATTGTAATTACTCGTCCCATATATTAACTCCTCTCCGGCAATGCCTCTTTTAGATAAAACCCGCATAAGCTCGCATGCGGCTTTATCTGCATTCGGTAGCATTCAATATTTATGCTTCGCCGAAACGGACAGTACCATTGCTTACACATATTATAACCTGAAATTGGAAAGTAGAAAAGGGGGTAATTGGGGCAAATTTATTGCGGTCGGAGTTTTGTGTTGAGTATATGAAAGCCTTAAAAATGAGAATCGAATGAACAATTCGTGCATTGCATTGAAATATTCGTGCAAACGCCTTATAATATAAATACGGATACATAGGGAGATGATTGTATGGCAGGTTCCACTACGAATATAAGCATTAGGATGGACGCGGATCTGAAGGCGCAGGCCGATGCGCTTTTTAATGAATTGGGCATGAATCTGTCCACCGCGTTCAACATATTTGTGCGTCAGTCGCTCAGAGAAGGGCGCATACCGTTCGATATTTCGCTCAATCAGCCCAACAAGGAAACGATTGCCGCCATGTTGGAAGCAGAGAGGATCGCGAAAGACCCGTCGGTTAAAGGCTATGACGATCTGGACGAGCTGTTCAAAGACTTGAAGGCATGAGAAAGACAAAGTATACCGTCAAGCCTACTACACAGTTCAAAAAGGACTTTAAACTGGCAATCAAGCGTGGACTGGAAATAGAGCTGTTAGAGGAAGTCATCACTCTGCTTGCAATGGGCGAACCACTTCCCGACAAACACAAAGACCATGCCTTGACCGGCAATTGGGTAGGACACCGTGAATGTCATATACTGCCGGATTGGCTACTGATATATCGCATTGAAGGTGAAGTGCTTGTATTGACACTTGCCCGCACAGGCTCGCATAGCGATTTGTTTGGAAGGTAAACGGAGTAGAGCTGTTAGCGGTTAGCTGTTAGCCGTTAGCAAAAAATAGAATGCTAAGCAACTTAGCATTCTAACTCGATTTTGCGCAAATAAGGCGTATAAAATTTGAAACAGGCAACAGAAAATAAGTTCTGAAATGCCTCTTGCGCACTAACTAAAGCTAACGGCTAACCGCTAACAGCTAACGGCTAAAAACCCATCACTCCAACTTAGGCTCCGCGTCGCGCTTCTTCAGTCTCATATAGTAGATCACATTGAGTATAATGCCCGCAACCGTTGCGGTCGGTGCGGAAAGACCTATGTTCGTAAGACTTGCGTTGGGCTGTATACTCATTATATACGCCATGGGCAAACGTACGAGCAGCGTCTGTGCCAGTCCCTGCACCATGACCCATACGGTCTGATTGTGACCGTTGAAGTATCCTATCATGCTGAACAGCACGGCAGTCACTATTGCCTCAGGCGCAAAGCCCTTCAGATAGTCAAAACCGCACTGTATGACGGCTTCATTCGTCGTGAACAATCCCGTCAGCCAGTCGCCCTTAAACAGCACCAGCACGAAGACCAAGCAGCCTATCACGCCGCCCACAGTCATGCCGGTAAACATGCTCTGACGTGCGCGCTTTTCGTTGCCCGCGCCCACGTTCTGCGATACGAAGGATGCCATGGACTGCATAAGTGACGAGGGCACCAGCATGACAAAGCTTACCACCTTGCTGGCAACGCCGTAGCCCGAGGACTGTTCCAGACCCAAACGATTGACAAACGCGCACAGCGCCATAAAGGAAATCTGCGTCAGGCACTCCTGCAGCGCGAGCGGTATGCCTATCTTGAGCACGCGTCGGCACTGTTCGTTTATGCGAAAGTCCTTCTTTGTGATGGTAAAGGGCAGACCGCGCTTTTTGAGTAGCATTAGTGCGAACACGACGCTGACCGCCTGAGCGAGTACTGTAGCCAGTGCCGCGCCGGACGCGTCCATATGGAACACCGCGACGAGCAGCAGGTCGCCCACAATGTTTACCACGCACGCAACGCCCACGAACAAGAGCGGCGAATTGCTATCGCCCAGTCCGCGGAATATTGCGGACAGCACGTTATACGCCACGATAAAGAATATGCCTGCGCCGCATATGCGCACATATGATGTCGTCAGATCGACTGCCGCCTCGGGCGCCTGCATGATTACCGATATGGGTCGCGCAAATACGACCAGCACAACAAACAATACAGCTGTGATTATGCTGAATATGACTGTCGATCCGCCTATCAGGCTGCCGATTTGCTCGGGATGCTTTTCGCCCAGATAGCGCGCGATAAGCACGGTAATACCCATTGCCAGCGACGTTACCACGAATGTGGCAAGGTTAAGCACCTGACTGCCGGTGGAAACAGCGGACAGACCTTCGGTTGAGCCAAAGCGTCCCACGACAAGAAGGTCGACCGCGCCGTATGCCGACTGCAGTATCAGTGCGCCCAATATGGGCATCATAAATGAAATCATTTTTTTGAGTATGCTGCCTTGAGTGAAATCCGACCTTGAATTATCCAATTTCAATCCTCCCCCTGTTCATCGCGTCGTACATCTTGTTTATTGTGCTTATCGTGCATAGCGCTTCGTCATCCGATATATCGCTTAGCACATCCGAAAGCATGCCGAAGAACTTCTGATCGTACTTATCGGACAGCGCCATACCCTTTTGCGTTACCGTCAGGTATATCACGCGCCCATCCTCGTCCGATGCCATCTTATTGAGATACCCCTTTTCGACCATGTCCTTAACCGTGCGCGTAACGCCCGGGCGCGGCAGGTTGAGCAGGTCGCTTATGTCCGATACCCTAACGCGCTCGTTCTGCTTTTCCAGCTTTTGCACCGCGTCCAGGAACTGAACATACGACGGTGCCACGCCATCGGGCAGCTGCGGCAGCATGTCGCGCACGCGCTTGGCCTTATAGCATGCATCCATCATGCGCTTGACCATTTCCGCCTTCATCTCGCGCCTCCCTTTTGATTACCGCGTGTAATTACCGTTGATAATTATATCGCGGGTTTGTTAAGAATTGAATGGGGATTT
>CAYTOU010000030.1:8294-15622 GCA_964439295.1 uncultured Oscillospiraceae bacterium | reverse complement strand
CAGCCATATCTTGCGTAAATCAAACCGATTTACCGGAAAAGCTCATTGCACATATGCCTATTAAGTGGTAAACTATAATATGTAAAACAAACTATCGCCACACGATAAAGGCGTCGCAAAAGGCACGCATGATTTTGTAAAAAACCTTCTTGAGTTTTGAAAGGCGTGATATATATGAGAAATGATACACTGCATCTAAGCGGTAATAAGCCCCTGATGGTAGCTCACCGTGGCGTGAGTGGTCTGGAAGTCGAAAACACCTGCGCGGCGTTTGTCGCGGCGGGCAATCGTTCTTACCACGGCATCGAGACCGATGTTCATGTAACCAAGGATGGCAAATACATCATCATACATGACGACAACACCGAGCGTATAGCCGGCGATAAGTTAATCGTTGAAGAAACGACGTATGAAACTCTGCGCGGCATACACCTATTGGATAAGGACGGCTTACGCGGTCGCAGCGACCTAGTGCTTGCCAACCTGAACGAATACAGTTCCATCTGCAAAAAGTACAATAAGTACAGCGTGCTTGAGCTGAAGAACCATATGGAGAAAGAGCACATTAAGGGCATAGTCGATTGTGTGGATGCTGCGGGCTGGCTGGAGAAGACCATATTTATATCGTTTGACCTGCCCAACATGATAGCACTGCGCGAGCTGCTTCCCAATCAGCCTGCACAGTATCTGTACATGAAGATCGATGACACACTTATACCCACGCTAAAACAGTATAAGCTTGATCTCGACATGTACTATAAGGCGGTAAACAAGGACTTCATCGATAAGTGCCATGCGGAGAACATCAAGGTCAATGTATGGACACCCGACACGCTGGAGGAGTGCAGTCAGCTGGCACAGTGGGGAGTCGACTATATTACCAGCAATATAGTCGAATAACTCGAAGAATATAAAGGAGGCAAATCCGGTGGAAACATCCGCAATTGCAGCCCTTACGGAAAAGATCAATGCCGTTATGATACTGTCGATAGTGTCAATCGGTATGAACATACTTTTGACCGGTCTGGTCATCGCGGCGCTGATAGTCGGCATCGTATATATCGCACGCAAAAACAAGCGTCGCGGAGAATGATGGGAGAGTGGTGAGCGGAGTTGACGCGATGAACTGTTTGATGAAACGTACACTTTGCTCGAAACATGTCCATCTTTCGAAGCTACGTCGATTATTTCAAAAGTGGGTAAATAGTCTGCCGATAGGATTTAAGCCACCGACTCTTTTGCGGAGTTGGCGGCTTAAATCTTATCGGCTTTTCTCGGTGAAGTTCACTAATTTGCCCAGGTTCAATTCGCATACGGTATCGCATAGCGTGTCTATATCTAGCGGATTGTGACTTGCCAGTATTATGGTTTTGCCCATGTCGCGCAGGCGCATGAATAACTGCCGCATTTCGGCGACGCCATCATTGTCCAGCCCGTTCATTGGTTCATCGAATATCAATACGTCCGGATCTTCCATAATGGCCTGTGCAATGCCCAGACGTTGGCGCATGCCCATTGAGTACTTGCCCACATGTTTGCGACTGGATGGATCAAGTCCCACCATGCGTATGCTTTCGATGATTCTGTTTTTGCCGATCTTGCTCCTTATGTCTGCCAGAAGGCTTAGATTCTTGTATGCGCTGCAATTGGGAAGGAAGCCCGGCTGCTCGATTATCGCGCCAATTTCGACCGGCAATCGCTTCTTGCCATCCACCGGCTTGCCGTCGAGCGTTATTGTGCCGCTTGTTGGCAGCATGAGACCGCATACGCACTTTAGCAATACGGTCTTGCCCGAGCCGTTGCGCCCCACGAGTCCGTGTATCTTGCCCGACTGCCAATTTAGACTCACATGATCCACTGCTGCCGCTTTGCCGAATGTCTTTGTAAGCTCACTTATGACTATATCAGCCATGCTGTCATCCTCCTATTACATATCCGCGCGCACGTCCATCGATGCGTGCCGTACTGCAATGTAGTTGATTATCGCAAGCAAAGCTATACCCACTGCGATAAAGACATAGGCATATGTGTCGCTTGGCGTATACGTGGAGCCGTTAAAGTCCAACACATCCAGATTACATAGCGAAGCGGGGGATAAATAATAGTAACTTGAACCTATGCCCAGACCGGTAAACGCCAGCTCGAAAAAGGCAAATACTAGCGCAACGACACCGCCGAATGTGCGCTTGGAGATTATGTTTATCGCAAATATGAGCATGCCCAGCAGCACCGATACGCCTAAGTGAAGTACATATGTCAGCACAGCGGCTTGCTCTACGGTAAACGAAAGCACTACCTTTGCCGGAACACAAGGCCATCCGTACACTCGCGCAATCGTATTTATGACTCGCCCCCATGTAAAGAAGTCACCCATGTAACCTAGCAGCAGTACGCACGACAATATCGTCATTGCTATCCAATAGCATATCGCTGCGACAACTATGTACAGCATCTGACCGATATACCACATGCTACGTCCCGAGCGCAGCAATATCATCAGCTGCGTGTCGTACATGAACGGCGCATCACATATGACTATTGCCCAGCCGACAAACAGAAAGCAATTGGCAAATGGGTACGAGCATAGGCATATCAATACCTGTATCGGCGATGCACCGACACCGTACTCCTGACACATGCTACGTATCTGTTCGCCGTAACAGAATATCGCAAATGCACCCATAAGAACGCCCATCAGTGCGCGCACACTTGTGAATAGCCTACGCACATTGTGCATGCACAGCTTAAATGGTATCAGCGCGTTTTGCATAGGCAATACCTCCTAAAGACGCATTTGGTGAATAGGTACGAAAACAGTGCCATGAGCGACACGAATACAACAACCGTCAATACAAATTCAAATTGCATACTCGGCAGTCCTTCGACCCTTCCGTATTCAAGCTTATATATCGATATAGGCCATTTCAACCGATCGGTCAATATATAGACCGTGGCAAATATAAACATATACGGAAGCATCAGTATCGCAAATATGTTGGGCATCCATGCGGAAACCCACAGCCCGATTAGCGCCCATGCACCCGTTGCCAATGCACGATAGAATATCAGTATGGCTATATATAGGTATATGTGACCGCTCGTGAGGAGTGTACCCATGGTAGCAAATTCCATCTTTGCTTGGTCCGTACTGGCCTCCACATCCAGCAAAGGATGTCCACCTAATCTAAACATCGCCACCAGCGCCCACATACATATCGCCACGCCACACATCGCAGACAATGCGCATGCTATGCACTTGGATAGGCAGTACTGTCGGGCAGTTGCCCGTGTGCGCTGCATTGTGCCAAAGCCCGTCTTCTGATCACGATAGAATGACGTTGAAAAGCCCAGGCATGCCGCAATCGGCGAAAGTGTTTGAAACCGCCCTATACCCGTGCTGAAATCCAAGAGGGCAACAACGCTGTCGTAAGGGTAGGGCAGGTAGTTAAGTAGGCACATAACTTGCAGCAGCATCATTGCGCCCGCAATGTACCAAATGCCTGTACCAAATGCGCGCCTGATATCCGCCTTCAGCATACCTTTCATGAGCCAATCTCCTCAAGCGTAACTGCATTGATGTACATGTTTAAGTGTGACACCCTTTTTTCGTCACCGTCTCCGGATTCGTACAGGCCATCGAATGTCCATGCCGGAACGAGTCTGAACCTTTCCGCGCGTTGGTATCCTTCTTCGTAGATTGGGACATATTCAAAGTGTGCCCCGTCTATCACTATCGGCCTTCGCATGAGCAGTCCATTGTATATGTCACTTAACGCCTGCTCCGCCTCGGAAAGAGTATGTACTTGGCTTTCTTTGTCCGTCTCGATTATGTTCGGTACATCGTCTGAACTGAAGAACTCAATGCCATCGGAAAAAACCAATGCTTTGATCTCACAATTGAAAAAGTAGAGATCGGTCGGCTTGTCATAATACCCTTTCGTCAAATAGGGAATATTATCAATGTAATACTTCATTGTAATATAATAACACTCGTCACTCTTTGACCACTCATCTTTAAGCGCAATCGTTTTCCCTGCATCGACCAATGGCTGTAGTTCAACGTTTACTACTTCCGACAGCGCTTGTAGCGTGTCGCGGTCGAGCACATGCACCTCATCTATTTGACACGATAGACCGAGGTTCTCTGTCAAATCAAGGCATAGCTGCTCTGCTTCTGTATGCGTCATGAAATCGAGATCACTGATGTCGGCATATGTATCACTTACGGCTATCAGCTGTGATACATATGTTGATTTGTCTGATTCGTATGAGATAGAACCTCCACCAGAAACGCTCAACTCCTTGTCATCTACGCGATATGTAACAGTACCGTATTTGTTATCCTCGCTTCCCGGGGCTACGTAGCGCGTTATACTATATTCGCTTTCTCCGAAAAATATCTCTGCTATCCGTGACCAATCGTCTTCTTCATATTGTGTATATTCTGCAATATATTCATTGAGAATGTTCGGACTATCTATATCATCAGCGATGTTTATTATAATGTTACTCGAAGGATTCGCACTGGCTACAGTTGAAAAAAGACATATCAGTGTAAGCATCAATGTATAAAAGCAAGTCAAATAGCGGATAATGAGCCGCTTCATATGTTACGCCTCCTTAATCGTTAAGCTATATCGGAGCGTGCTTGTATCGGTTTGACCGATACAAGCACGCTGTCGAATCCATTACGGAGTCCAACGTCCCTCTAGATCATACCAATCATCCGACCATACAGAAGAATCCAATTGCGCGGCAAGCATATACTTATTACCAGCTGTCGCAGTTCTCTTGTACGATGAGCTTTTGGGCGATGTTGTGCTGTGTGAAGCAGGCATGGTTAACGTGTTTGCGTAGTTCGTGCTTAAATCATCCTCATCTCGTACACCATAATACGAAGTATACGGTATTATGTTTGTCTGAGTGACATAAAACCGCTGTTCGGAATCCTTCTTCGTCGCTTTTGCACTTATCCCTTTTACGCCTTTTGTCAACCCCTGAAAAGAAAATTCAACAGTTTCGGCGTTACTTACGCTTATTCCCAAACAAAGAACCAAGGCAATGGCTATACATATGAACTTCTTCATGATCCACCTCCATATGTCGCGCGTTACATTCCATCATTATACATATCAACCAATGGAATCACCCTTTCTACATTTTGTGTATACATAATATCACGTTATGCGTAACGTGTCAATAGGTTTTTGGGGAATAATAATTTCCAGAAAATGGAAATTTTGTTATGAGTGTAAGTTGTATTGCATTATGTAGTAATTCCGGGAACTACATGTCCGATAAATCAAAAATACCGACATAACCGTGAAGTACACGAATTACATCGGTATCGTTAAAGCTATTCAATCAGCGGTGTTGTCAGAGCTTATCATGTATCATGTCAAGCAGCCGCGCACATTCAATTGTATCCTCATGCGACTGTATGTCGCTTTCAATGCGTCCGGATGATACGCAGTTTACGACTTCCTGTATTTCGTATATGAAGCCGTTCTGCGGTCCTTTATCGATATAGTGTTCGGCAAGCTTACCGTTTTCGTCATATAGGAATGCCTCGCTTGCATAGTGCGGGTGAGGTATTACTATTTTGCCTTTTTCACCGTTTATGCATAGCTCTTCATTTAGGTTGGATACAAAGCTCGTGCGCAATGTACACAAACAATCACCTGCGCGCATGGTCACCAGCTCAGACGCGTCCACGCCCGTATGATAGCGTACGACCTGCACATCGGTAATATCGGGTCTTATGCCCAGCATGAATACAGTGATTTCGTATGCGTATACGGTTATATCTAGCGCCGCGCCGCCGCCCAGTAGCGGATTAAAGTATCGGTTTTCATCGTCGTCGGGTGCGCGAAAGCCTATCGATACGTCGCAGAACACCGGCTTGCCAATACGTCCTGACTCAAGCCATTCCCGAGCTTTTTTGTTTGCAGGCAGGAACTTAGACCAGAGCCCTTCCATAAGGAATGTATTTTGCTCACGTGAACGATCGAACGCGGTTTGTGCCTCATCTAAATTGCGGAACATGGCTTTTTCGCAAAGCGCCGGAACTTTATACTTCATGCACAGCATGCTCAACTCAAAGTGCGATGATGGTACCGTAGCGATATAAGCGCAGTCGATGTTTTCCGACTGCAAAAGAGCTTCATAGCTACCGTATGCATGGGCTATGCCGTTTTTGTCGGCGAAGGCTTGCGCGCGCTCCATACTGCGGCTTGCAACTGCCGCGACCTCACATCCGGCAAGTCGCACAGCTTCTGCAAATCTAACGGCAATCTTGCCCGCACCCAGTATTGCGAATCTGAACATGGAATCCACCTCCGAGCATGTTTTTATGCGTCAATTGTATGCGCTCTTTCACTTTATGTCAATGCCGCGCTCAGCTCCGGCACCGATACCGGGCACATGTTGGGCAATATATTGGCGATTGTCTGTCGGAAAGCATATTGAGCTGGTAAATGTGTGCGGCGTATGGTATAATCAAAATAAGCATTACATCAATAACAAGGGGGATTATGGCATGTGCAAACGCGAAAATTTCGACGTGAAGTTCATACTGCATGGTGTATTGTTGGGCGTTCTCATTTGTATGGCGTTTGCTTTAAACAGCGCGGCATTGGCTGAAGGACGCGAGCTTAACATTGCGGTACAGCTGGATGAAGGTGAAGACCGCATGCCCGAATATTATACCGCCGCGCATAGACTGCTTGGAGTCAGCACGCAGAATAACGATGCTATGACTGAAATCAACGAGGACTACTGCGGCTGGCTGGAACAGGCGGATACTCCGATAGATTACCCGATTGCGCAGGGCACGGATAATCAATACTACCTTACCAACTCGTTTAAGGGCGAAAGCAGCAAGGCGGGATGCCTTTTCTTGGACTGCCGCAATGGCGAGTACTTCCGCGATGCCAACAGTATTGTGTACGGTCATCATATGAAGGATGATTCCATGCTGGCAACTATTGTGGGCTTTAAGAAGCAGTCCTATTACGATAAGCATCCTACATTCAACCTGTACACTCCATATGGTGACTATACGGTCGAAGTGTTTGCCGCAGCGATAGTGGATGGCAAGTACGACTTTTTGCAGCGCAACTTTGACAGCGATGAAGCGTTTGAAACATACTGGCAGCAGTTCAAAGACGGCACCGCATTTGAAAGTGATATAGAAGTCGAACGCGGCGACCGCATTATATCATTGGTGACATGTACCTATGAGTACGATAACGCGCGCTACATAGTATGCGGTAAGCTTACTCCGGTTGAAATATGGGAAGACGATTTAGCGCAAGAGGAGTAATGCA
>CAYTOU010000030.1:0-8194 GCA_964439295.1 uncultured Oscillospiraceae bacterium | reverse complement strand
AAACAGCAATTGCGAATGGAGAGCATATATAATGGTAATAGCGGTAGTGGACGGCATGGGTGGCGGCGTCGGTAAGGCAATAGTGGAGGCACTTGTGCGCAGATGCCCGGATGCTCAGATATGGGCTTT
Source organism: uncultured Oscillospiraceae bacterium (assembly GCA_964439295.1). GTDB lineage: Bacteria > Bacillota > Clostridia > Christensenellales > Aristaeellaceae > Fimadaptatus. The sequence goes on along the minus strand of CAYTOU010000030.1, from coordinate 8,065 downwards.
GGGTACAAATGCACTGGCAACGGCTGCAATGAAAAAGGCGGGCGCGCATATGGCGGCAACGGGTGAAAACGCAATATGTGTGTCCTGTGCTCGAGCGGATATAGTGGTGGGCTCATTGGGCGTCGTGCTTGCCGAATCAATGATGGGCGAGATAACGCCGCGAATTGCGCGCGAAATATCCGCAAACCCTGCGCAGAAGCTACTGATACCGACAAACAAGTGTCACGTGACGCTGATAGGCATGCGCGAAATGACCATGGGACAGCAGATAGACGAGCTGGTTGAACGCGTAACGCAGGTAATTACACGCAAGTGATTGGCAAAGTATAGTGCCCTATCGGGAAGAAAGCTATCAATCAACCGAATCGATTTGACCGCGCGAAAAAGCCGTATACGCTCGACTTTTTCGCGCATTTTCGATATAACAAGCACTACACAAAAGCTAATCAAACCTGCACATTAAAAGTCCAAATTTTTATCAAAGAAGTACTGCAAATCCGTGCAAAATCGTGTTATAATATAATAGACAAAGATTTTGTGTTTGAGGATGATACGTATGAGGAAAACAAAGATAATTTGTACGATTGGGCCGACCAGCCGCTCGGAACAGATGCTCAGTGATCTCATTGACTCCGGTATGAACGTTGCCCGTCTCAACATGAGCCATGGTGACCATGAATGGCATGGCGAAACCATACGTATGCTCAAAAAGCTGCGTGCCGAAAAGAAAGTACCGCTCGCCATAATGCTGGACACCAAGGGTCCTGAGATACGCCTGCGCGATTTCGAAAACGACACTGTCGAGCTTATGGCCGGTCAGAAGTTTACTCTGATATGCGGTCAGGACGAGCTTGGCACGGTAGATCACGCGTGCATTACATATGATCTGCTGTACGAGGACGTTGCGCCCGGCACTCATATATTGATAGATGACGGTCTGGTCGAGATGATCGTCGACAACGTGAAGGACACGAAGATTGAGTGCACCGTCATAAACGGCGGTCAGATAAGCAACCATAAAGGCATTAATGTGCCCGGTGCCAAGCTTAAGCTGCCCGCGGTCACTCAGCGCGATATAGATGATATTGTTTTCGGTTGTCAGGAGGGAATAGACCTGATAGCGGCATCGTTTGTGCGCAAGGCATCGGATGTGCTTGAACTGCGTCACGTGCTTGAAAGTTGCCATGCCGAGGACGTTCAGATATACGCTAAGATAGAAAACGAAGAAGGCGTTCAGAACGTCGATGAGATAATCACACTCGCCGATGGACTCATGGTAGCGCGTGGCGATTTGGGCGTTGAAGTGCCTATTCAGGAAGTTCCCCTTATACAGAAGGGCATGATAGCCAAGTGCAATCATCTGGGCAAGCCGGTTATAACCGCCACGCAGATGCTGGATTCAATGATACGCAATCCGCGTCCCACGCGTGCCGAGGTTTCCGACGTCGCCAACTCCATACTGGACGGCACCGACTGCATAATGCTGTCCGGCGAAACCGCATCCGGCAGATATCCGCTTGAGGCACTCAAGATGATGGCACGTATAGCCTGTCATGTTGAGGATCACCGCAAGGCAGAGCCTAAGGGCGTGCAGGAGAGCTTCGATATGAACTTCTCCATAACCAACGCTGTCAGCTATGCCTGCACTACGATTGCGGCCGATCTTAATGCCAAGGCGATAATAACACCCACATACCGCGGTTCAACTGCACGCAAGGTGTCCAAGTATCGTCCTAACTGCACACTCATCGCCACGACCGAGAATGAGCGCGTATTCAACCAGATGTCCTGCGTATGGGGCGTAATGCCTCTTATGGTATCGCACAGCGATAATACCGATGAGATGGTATCCCATTCGATAGAAGCAGCGCAGGAGCACGGTTTCCTAAGCGTGGGCGATGTCGCAATCGTCACCGCCGGTGTACCTGTCGGCATGAGCGGTACTACCAATCTGATACGCGTACACGTGGTGGGCGATGTGTTGTTGCGCGGACGCGGCATAGGCGATACGATGGTAGTAGGACGCGTATGCGTTGCACATACTCTGGCCGAAGCGGCGAGCAACTTCAATACCGGCGATATACTGGTCGCAAAGCAGACCGACAACAGCTTCCTGCCGTATCTGCGTAAAGCATCGGGCGTTATAGTCGAATGTGAAGGTTCGGCATGCCATGCTTCCATAGCCGCGCTCACGCTGGAAATACCCGTCATACACTCGGCGGAAAGCGCATGCTCGGTACTGCGCACCGGCACCATGATAACGTTGGATCCTATAAGCGGCTATGTATACAACGGCGAGTCACACGGTACTATGTGACGTAAATATGGCAAGTGCTGTGCCGTATTGCCATAAATGACGTACCGTCATAACGTTAAACTGCTTGTCCGAAAGCATAAGCAGGATATATAATCTAACTTGTATTGTGAGGGATTAGCCTATGCTTATTGCGCTGGGAGATATTGTACAGATGCGCAAGGCGCATCCATGCGGCAGCAACAGCTGGACTGTGGTGCGCACCGGTGCAGACGTTAAGATACGCTGTCAGGGCTGTGGGCGTATGGTAATGCTTGACCGCGCCGAATTTGAAAAGCGAGTGAAGAAGATACTAAAGCATTCCGAGGAGAATGCCGATGAATAGGCAATCTTCAAATGCGTCGGGAACACATTTTCATGCGGTAATGCGTGGCGGCCAAGTTGCAGAGCCCAAACGTACTTCTACCGCAGGCAGAGCCGCCAAACGACGGCGTGCACGCAAGCGAGCGGTAAGGCGTGAAGTGTGGCAGTGGCTATTGACAATCGCGCTGACCGCAGTACTGGCGCTTGGCATACGTACATTTGTATTCGAATTAGTCCGCGTGGAAGGTCCATCAATGGAACCTACACTGCAAAGCGGTGACATGCTGCTTGTGACTAAGTTCGATTACATCCTCTCATCACCGCAGCGCGGCGATGTGGTTGTCTGCCGCTATCCCAATAGAGATGGTACGTTTATAAAGCGTATTGTCGGTTTGCCGGGCGACACGGTTATGATCAAGTCAGGTCGTACGTATGTAAACGATGAGCTTCTTGAAGAAAGCTTCGTCAGCTATCCGGCGGATACCGACTACGGTCCGGTGCTTGTGGGCGATGGGCAGTATCTGGTCATGGGCGACAACCGCGCCGTAAGCCATGACAGCCGTGCGGATGATGTCGGAACGCTTCGTCTGGACTATATAATCGGTCGTGCGCGCAGTGTGGTCTATCCGCTAAATCAAACTCGTGCACTTACAGCAGGGTAGGAGGAGTTCCCGGTGGAACTGCTTTACGATATTGCAATTGGGATTTGTCTTGCTGTATTTATACGTTTGTTTGTATTCACGTTGATTTATGTGGATGGCTCATCCATGCGCGATACACTCAAGACCGGTGACAGGTTATTTGCCACGCGATTAGAGTTGCTGTTCAGACCTCCGTCACGTGGCAGAATAGTAATCTGCCTCTATCCCGGGTCATGGCGTAAAAGATACGTCAAGCGACTGATTGGTTTGCCCGGTGATACCATCGAAATCCGCGGTGGCGAGACGCTCGTGAATGGCAGCGCATTATACGAACCGTATGTAACGCATTCCACGCGTCGCAGTATGGATGCGATAACGCTGGGCGATGACGAGTATTTCGTCATGGGCGATAACCGCGCCAATTCGCGCGACAGCCGCGCGGTGGGACCGCTTAAACGCCGTCAGATAATCGCAACGGCAAGGCTCAAAATTTGGCCATTTAAGCAAATACATAGGATATAGTATCACAACTTTGTGAAAGGAAGTCATTCTGATGGACGATAAGTCTGAACTTGAACAGGTTCCTGCTGAGCAGGAACAAACCGAGCAGGAACAGGTCGAAAACAAAAAGCTCTTAGAGATGGGCGTGGATGAAAACGAGCTGCAGCGCAAAGCCGAACGCAAGAAGAAGTTCGGCAAGGAGCTTCGCGAATGGGTAATACTGATCGCGTGCACGCTGCTGGCGGTATTCATTATCCGCACGTACATATTTGAGCCCATAGTTGTCGATGGACCGTCCATGAATGATACGCTCTACACCGGCGACCGTGTGTTTGTTACCAAGTTCGACTACCTGTTTGGCGAGCCTGAGCGCGGCACGGTGGTAATATGCCACTATCCGAATTCCAAAGAAAACTACATCAAGCGCCTTGTCGGTCTGCCGGGTGACACGATAGAGATACGCGATGGCGTTACCTATCTGAACGGCGAAGCGTTGGATGAAAGCTTTATTGCGCACCCGACAACCCGTGACTATGGTCCGATAACATTGGGCGATGATGAGTACTTTGTAATGGGTGATAACCGTGCCAACTCAAACGACAGCCGCGCGGTCGGTACGCTCAGCAAGTCTCAGATAGTAGGTCACGTGCGCTACCTGTTCTATCCGTTCAACCGTATGGGCACGGTTGTGCAGCAGTATCAGGATGTCGATTAAAGAGATTGAAATATCACGCCGCTTCGGTTATTCCGAAGCGGCTTTTTTGATTGGGCAAGCTTGCCTTTGGCTGTATAAAATAGTACAATAATGATAAAAGGGGGCGATGCGATGCGTATTACCCATTCACGTGCAGAGCATACGCGCGAGCTGCTTATGACTCGGCTGCGCGATTGTATTAATAAAGGCATGAATAAGCTTATCGTGCTTGTGCCCGAGCAGATAACGCTGCAGACCGAATTGGACATAGTTGATACGCTTGAGCTTAATGGCTCATTTGCAATACAGGTAATGAGTCCCGCTAAGCTATACAGCCGCGTATTCGAAGCTGCGGGCGAGCCGGAAGGCGTCCCGATAGACGAACGCGGACGCTCGTTGCTGTTGGGCGCTGCAATACGCGATATTGCCGCAGACCTAAAGTGGTATGCGGGTGCCGCGACTAAGCCCGGGTTTGTCGCAAAAGCGCTTTCTCAGGTGAGCGAGCTCAAGAACGCCGGACTTACGCCCGATGATGTCGCCGGTATGGCATCCGATACTCACGATGCTGCGCTCAGTTCTAAGCTCGGCGATATTGCGCGCATATATGCGGCATACGGTGCTGCATTGCAGGGCAGATTTATAGACAGCGCGGATAGGCAACGTGAATGCCTGCGCAAGCTTGAATACGCAAGCTGTCTCGATGGCGCGGATGTCATAATGTATGGATTCGATATGATAACGCCACCGCTCGAGCGCTTGGCGGTTGCCCTATGTAAGCGAGTGAACTCTCTGGAATTGATAATTGCAATGCCGCAAAAGAAGGATCGCGATTACAGCGCATATGAGGCAGTTGCACTGTCGCTAAATCGCTTAAATGCAGCACTGCATAATGCCAATGAACCGTGTGAAATAGCGTATAAACAAGATAACGAGCAACACACTGAAATAGATTTTCTGCGTCATGAACTATTCGCCCAACCCGTGCAACACATGCAGGGTGAACCGCGCACGATACGACTGCAGACACTGCGAGATCCATTTGATGAAGCGATGGAGATCGCATGTCAGGCGCGCGAGCTGGCGCGCAACGGCATGCGTTGGCGCGATATGGCGGTTATTTCGCCGCATATGGATGAATATAGGCATTGCCTGGAACGTGCGTTTGAACTCTATCAGATACCGTTGTTTATATCGCATCCGCGTGCATTGGCAGGTGAACCGCTGCCACGCTATTTGCTGGCGGCGCTACGTGCCATCAGCCATGGTTTCAGGCAAGAGGATGTACTGGATTGCCTGAAAAGCGGTTTCGGCTTAGTCGGTCGCGATGCACAGGTGCTTGAAAACTACGTCATTCAATATGGAATAACCGGTCGCAAGTTCTTAAGTCCGTTCAAGCGCGGCGCCGCAGAGGATGTTGCACAGGCCGAATCATTGCGAGATAAATTCATTTCTCCGCTGTTTTCACTCATGAACAGACTGAATGAGGCGCATACGATGGGGGAACAGGCAACTGCGCTCTTCATGTTGCTTGAAGAACAGTCGGCGCTTGAGTTGCTTAAGACCAGACAGCAAGAGATTCTAAACAGTAGCACCGATTCACATGCGATGCGCCGTATAGTCGAGGCTGCATATGCCTCCCAAGTATGGAATAAGCTCATAGGGCTTATCGATCAGCTTTATATGCTGCTGGGCGAGCGACAGGCCGATACAGCGCTGCTCTCCGACTTAATGCGCAGCGCACTGGAATGCGATGAGGTACACGTGCTGCCACAATCTGGCGATGCAGTCGCCGCAGGTCGCTTAGGCGATATCAAGGTCGGTCGCGTTAAGGTGCTTTTCATGAGCGGTATGCAGGACACGCCACCCGAGTCCGATGCACAGCTATTGACCGACGCGGAGCGCGCCGGGATAGAACAGAGCATGCACGTGTTCTTGGGCTTCAACAGTAAGCAAAAGCAATTGATGGAAAACGTCGATTTGATGGCGGCTATGTCAAATGTGGAACGTGCCATCATATGCTCATATGCGCTTAGCGACTTCAGCGGAGCCGGTCAGAGGCCGAGCGACGTAGTAATCAAACTCAAAAGCGTCTTCCCGGATATGAAACAGCGCGGATTGTCGGATCGAGAGCGTACATTGCCGCTTAGAATGGGCAGCGCCGCCGCTGCGCGCGAGCAGATCGCCCCGATAAGCCGGCGCGGACTCATAGACGGCAGTATTCCGCATGTTGTTCAGGGTACATGGGCAGCACTGTACAAACTGCCCGGCGGCAACGCCGATATAATAGAGCGTGCGCTCATGCACGAGGTTAAGTCAAATGACCTGCCGCGTCCGCTTGCGCAAAAGCTACATCACGGGCTTAAGACGGTCAGCATTTCCAGACTGGAGCAGCATGCGCGTTGTCCGTTTGCCGAATTCGTGAGCTACATGCTCAAACCGGTTGAAAACAAAAAATACGAGCTGAATCCGCGCGATAAGGGTACATTCTATCATGACGCGCTGGAAGAGTTTACGCGACGCGTGGTCGCCCGTGGAGGCTTTGAAGAGTTCACGGCACAGCAGCTTGTCGAGCTCATGGACAATATCACGCTCGAGATGGAGCGCAAGCTAAGCAATGAGATGCCGCTCAACGATGACTCGCTGATGCGTGCGCGTTCACGCGATATGGTGCGCACGGCGCGCCGTGCGGCTGCAGCCATGGCACGTCAGATGAAGGGTAGTGCTTATGGTCCATCCATGTTTGAAATCAGCTTTGGCGAAAAGGGTGAACTGTCGCTGGTGCTGTCGGATGGTCCGCTACATGTTAACGGACGAATAGACCGCGTTGACCTGCTCGAATCGGGTGATTTAAGATGTCTACGCGTTATCGACTATAAGCTGGGTGGCAAGGCAGCATCACTTAGCGAGATGTACTACGGGTTGCAACTGCAGTTGCTGACGTATCTATGCGCCGCATTAAACATAAAGCCCGGATTTGAGCCTGCTGCGGCATTGTACTTCGCGGTCAAGGACCCTATAATAGATGCCAGTGTACTCAACACCGAGCAGATAGAACGCGAGCGCGTAAAGCTTTTACGTATGAGCGGACTGGTTGTCAACGATCCGCGCATGATCGAGCTCACAGCGGCACGTCCTGAAGAGGCAATACCGATACGCTTCACAAAGGATGGCACTCCGGCACAAGCCGATTGGCTGGTAACTCATGATGAGTTGAATCTGCTTATGGAGCATGCAAAAGAGCTTATTTGCAATATCGCAAGTGAGATACGCCGAGGCGTTACCGACATTACGCCTACCATTTCGAACGGACGTACAGCATGCGATTACTGTGATTATAAAGGTATTTGTCAATTCATGCCTGCCCTTCCGGGCGCACGCGTGCGCAAGCTGGAAAAGCTCTCGGCATCGGATGTCATAGAGAAAATCAGGGAATCCGCAGGAAAGGAGGCGAGATAGCATGGCGTGGACACAGGAACAGCAGCTCGCAATGGATGCGCGCGGCAGTGATATACTGGTGGCTGCGGCGGCAGGCTCGGGCAAAACAGCGGTGCTGGTTGAGCGCATATTCAATCTGGTATGTGAAGGCGCGGATATCGAGCGCATGTTGATAGT
>CAYTOU010000029.1:0-15917 GCA_964439295.1 uncultured Oscillospiraceae bacterium | reverse complement strand
CGTTCCCTTCGTTCCCCTTAGATCTTCCACTCGATAGCGCCGGAGTGGCGGATGTCGAGGACGGTGCAGCTGTGGGCGCCGAAAACGGCTTCCATCTTGCGGGTGAAGGTCTTGAGCATGTCGTTGGGGACAAAGGTGAGGATAGTGCCGGCGAATCCGCCGCCGTGAATGCGCCATGCGCCCTTGCCTTCCAGCATGCGGCGGCTCATCTCGAGTGCGAGAGCCAAAGGCTCTTCGGTGGAGCCGGCGACGTATACGTTCTGAAGGAGCTTCCAGCTGCTCTCGCCGGAGGCGATTATCAGACGGAAGAACTCGTCAATGTCGCCCTTCTTGAGCGCGGCAACCTGGTCGGCAACGCGCTGATTCTCGTCAAAGAAGTGTAGCGCACGTAGTATAGCACGGTCGCTTACCTTGCCGCGTAGAGAAGCAATGCCCTCTTCGACCTGCTCGGGTAGAACTTCGCGTAGTACCTTGCCGCCAAACTCGGCAGCTACCTGCTTCATCTCAACGGGTATAGACGCGTACTCGCCGGTCAGGTCGGCATGATTGCCGCCCGCGCCGACTACTACAAGCGCATAGCCGTGGGACGCAAAGTCGAAATCGACATTCTCTACCTTGGGATCGGCCTTGCGGAAGTCTATGGTAACCAGACCGCCCAGAGCGCTCGCCGCCTGATCCATAAGTCCGGAAGGCTTGCCGAAATACTCGTTTTCGGCATACTGCGATATCTGAGCCATCTCAAGCCCGGAAAGAGTGCTGTCGTTGTATAGACCGCTCAAAATGTCGGCGATAAGTACCTCAAAGGCCGCGGAGGAAGATAGACCCGAGCCCTTGAATACAGAGGAAGTCACTATAGCGTTGAAGCCGCCTACCTTGTGACCCAGCTGCGGGAAGCGCGCCGCTACACCGCGGATAAGCGATGTGGAAGTCTCCTTTTCGCTTTCGACCTTTTCGAGCTTGGCAGTGTCAACTATAAGGGGCTTGTTGTTGTTGTGACCTTCGGAATATATCGTGATAATGCCGTTGTCGGTGGGCGCGGCTATCGCGACAGTGTCCAGGTTTACGCCGGCTGCCAGTACGCGACCCGACTGATGATCGGTGTGGTTGCCGCCTATCTCGGTGCGTCCGGGCGCAGAGAAGAACCTGACGTTGTCCAGATTGCCGTACTCCTCGTAAAAGCGCTTTGCTATACGACAGTAACGCTCCATCTGGTATAGCAATACGCCTTCGCGCTTGCCGTACAGCTCGGTGAACTTGTTCGCGGCCTCGCTCGACCGCAGGTACTTCAAAATATCAGGCAGATTGTTCATAGCTGGCATACTCTCCCATCTATAATGTAAAACCGGCTGCGCCGGATAATAAGGCACCTAAAGCGTTACGCGTCGCCGCCGGGCACATGGCTACAGTCGGCGCACATTCTTATAATTATTGTATACTATACTTACCCACTTTTCAAGCGCTTCTTACAAAGAAAGCGTAAATTTCAGCCCGTCAAAAGTTGATTTTTGACAGGCTGAATAAAACAAATTGTCAAAGCCGCTCAAAAAGGCTGTCCTCATCCATTAAAGAAGAGTGAATTACCACTTTTCGTAGCCTTGCCTATCCAGGAATTCGCGGCGATAATCGCCGAATCTGTCTTCCTCAATCGCCTTGCGCGCGCCTTCCATTAGCTTAAGCAGGAAGTAGAGGTTGTGGTAAGACGCCAGACGCGGTCCCAGCGCCTCGCCCGCCTTGAATAGGTGGCGCAGATACGCGCGCGAATAGTTGCGGCATACGTAGCAGTCGCAGTCCGAATCGATGGGCGCAAAGTCCTCGGCATAATGCGCGTCGCGCACAATAATGCGCCCGTCATGCGTAAAGCATGTGCCGTTGCGCCCCACGCGCGTGGCAAGCACGCAGTCAAACATGTCCACGCCGCGCAATACGCCCTCCATAAGGCAGTCGGGCGAACCAACGCCCATGAGGTAGCGCGGCTTGTTCTTGGGCATCTCGGGCTCTATGGCCTCCAGCATCTCGTACATCATCGGCTTGGGTTCGCCTACGCTTAGACCGCCTATGCCGTAGCCGATAAAGTCCATGTCGGTCAAACGGCGCGCACTCTCAATGCGCAAATCGCGGTATAGCGAGCCCTGCACTATGCCAAAGAGCGCCTGATCCTCGCGCGTATGCGCCTTCTGGCAGCGCGCCGCCCAGCGATGCGTGCGCTCCATGTTTTCGCGCGCGGTCTTTTCGTCGCACGGCCACGGCGAGCATACGTCAAAGGCCATGGCTATGTCGCTGCCCAGCTTCTGCTGTATCATCATGGAGCTTTCCGGGGTAATGCGCTGCTTGGAGCCGTCTATATGACTGCGGAAGTCGACGCCGTCCTCGCGTATCTTGCGTAGACCCGCCAGCGAGAATACCTGGAATCCGCCCGAATCGGTCAGTATCGGGCGCGGCCAGTTCATGAACTTGTGCAGTCCGCCCGCGCGCTCGACCAGGTCTTCGCCCGGACGCAGGTGCAGGTGGTATGTGTTGGACAGAATTATCTGCGCGTTTATCTCAAGCAGCTCGCGCGGCTCAATCGTCTTGACGGTGGCCTGCGTGCCCACCGGCATGAATATGGGCGTCTCAATAGTGCCGTGCGGCGTATGCAGGCGACCACGGCGCGCACCGGTCTGCGCGTCTATGTGTAGCAGTTCAAATTCAAACATCGGTTGCTCCTTTATTTGGGAAAATCGTTTGCGCTGTTTTATATTATAAGCATGGCATCGCCGAATGAAAAGAACCTGTACTCTTTTTCAACGGCCTCTTTATAAACCGCCAAAGCGTTTTCGCGCCCCATGAATGCGCTGACCAGCATAAGCAAGGTGGATCCGGGCAGGTGGAAGTTGGTTATAAGCGCGTCCACCGCCTTATAGTGATAGCCGGGATATATGAATATGCTGGTGTCACCCGAACCCGGATGCACAATGCCGTCTTCGGTCGATGAGCTTTCAAGCGTGCGCACGCTGGTCGTGCCCACGCACACTATGCGGTGACCGTTTGCGCGCGCCGCGTTTATGCGCGCCGCCGAATCGGGCGAAATCTCCCAATGCTCGGTGTGCATTTCGTGATCCTCTATGTGCTCCTCTTTGACCGGACGGAATGTGCCTAAGCCCACGTGCAAAAGCACGGGAACTATGTCAATGCCCTTTTGACGTATGCGCTCAAGCAGTTCGGGCGTGAAGTGCAGTCCCGCCGTGGGCGCGGCCGCCGAGCCTTCCTCGCGCGCGTACACGGTCTGATACCGCTCGCGATCCTGAAGGCGCTCGTGTATGTAGGGCGGCAGCGGCATTTCGCCCAGCTCGTCCAGTATCTCCTCGAACACGCCATCGTACTCAAACCGCACGGTGCGCATGCCGCCTTCGTCAACCGACAGTATTTCGGCGCGCAGCTTGCCTTCGCCGAACACGAATCGCGCGCCCGGCTTTGCGCGCCTGCCCGGCTTTAGTATGACCTGCCAGGTGTTTATGTCGTGGCGCTTGAGCAGCAGAAACTCAATCGCGCCGCCCGTATCTTCCTTTACGCCGTATAGGCGCGCGGGAATTACGCGCGTCTCGTTTACGACCAGCACGTCGCCCGCGTTTAGGTACTCTATCACATCGTGAAATATCCTATGCTCAACCTGCCCGCCCGCGCGGCGGCAGACCATCAGCCTGCTTGAATCGCGCGGCTCGACCGGCGTCTGCGCTATCAGCCGCTCGGGCAGGTCGTACATGAAATCCGAAGTATTCAAAGTCAATTACTCCTCACTGTCAAAATCGAACCTGAGCTGTCTATCCTCGATGCTTTCCTGCGGCATGGGCATCTTCATATGCTCATACGCCGTGGGCGTAAGCACGCGTCCGCGCGGCGTGCGCATTATAAAGCCCAACTGCATCAGATACGGCTCGTACACATCCTCTATCGTGCCCGCGTCCTCGCCCGTCGATGCCGCCAGCGTATCCAGACCCACCGGTCCACCGCCGAACTTCTTTATCATGGTGGTCAGCATGGCGCGGTCGGTCTTGTCCAGACCCAGCTCGTCTATCTCCAGCACGTTCAGCGCGTCCGATGCCGCCTCGCGCGTTATGACACCGTCGCCGCGCACCTGCGCAAAGTCGCGCACGCGCTTTATTAGGCGGTTGGATATACGCGGCGTGCCGCGCGATCTGCGCGCAATCTCCAATGCGCCCTCCGGGTCACACTTGATCTTGAGTATCTTTGCCGAGCGCATGACGATTGTCGCCAGCTCTTCGGGCTTATACAATTCAAGTCTAAACGATATGCCGAATCTGTCGCGCAGGGGCGAAGAGAGCATGCCCGCGCGCGTGGTCGCGCCTATCAGTGTGAACTTAGGCAAATCCAACCTCAGCGAGCGCGCCGAAGGTCCCTTGCCTATCATTATGTCCAGCGCGAAGTCCTCCATCGCCGGATACAGCACCTCTTCAACCGCGTGACTTAGGCGATGTATCTCGTCTATAAACAGTATGTCGCCCTGGTTTAGGTTGGTCAGTATGCTCGCCAGATCGCCCGGGCGCTCTATCGCCGGACCCGATGTCGTGCGTATGTTCTGACCCATTTCGGACGCTATTATGCACGCCAATGTGGTCTTGCCTAGACCCGGCGGTCCGTAAAGCAGCAGGTGATCCAGCGGCTCATGCCGCTTCACCGCCGCCTGTATGAACACGCTCAGCGTTTCCTTTACCTGCGTCTGACCGTAGTACTCCGCAAGCGTACGCGGGCGCAGTGTGGTTTCGGTTTCGTCCTCCTGCTCGCGCATGGACGTTGTTATCAGTCTGTCGTCATCCTGCTGCATATTGCCTCCGCTATGCCCATGTGTATATTGATGCAGTATTTGCGTGTATAAAGCCTACAGTATACATAATCAAGCATGATCCATGCCGCGCAGTGCCATCAGCACCAGTTTATCCACGGTATCGGCGCTATCGGACACGGCGGCAACTGCGCGCTGTGCGTCCGACGCGTTGTACCCAAGCGCCATGAGTGCCTCGATCGCCTCGGCGATGGGACCCTTATCGATGGTTGCGCCGGCGGGTATATTGCCCCCGGTGAGCGCGTCGTTATCTATCTTTTCCTTCAGCTCCAGCACAATGCGCTGTGCGGTCTTTTTGCCCACGCCGGGCGCGCGGGAAATCGCGTTGATATCGCCGGTCACGATTGCTATGCTCAAGTCGCGCACGGTCATGCTGGACAGCATGTTAAGCGCGGTGCGCGGACCTATGCCGGACACGGCGCGCAGCTTTTCGTAAAGTGCCTTTTCCTCGCGCGTCGCAAAGCCGAACAGCTCCATCGCGTCCTCGCGCACGCTGAGTATGGTATAGCACTTCATCCTCTCGCCCACGCGCGGTGCGGCGCTTAGTGTCGTGCGCGAGCAAATCAGTTCATACCCCACGCCGCCGCAGTCTATCACCAGGCTATCCGTGCCTTTTTCGGAAACAATGCCGTCTATATGCGCATACACGGTTTTTTCACCTCCGCATTGCGATTGATAATCACGTTATTTTGAACATATTGCGCGCCTGGCGCGAATGTGCGTGGCATATCGCCGCCGCGACCGCGTCGGCAGCGTCATCGGGGCGGATGATTGTATCCATGCCGGTAATCATCTTGACCATCTGCTGCACCTGATTTTTATCGGCCTTGCCGTAGCCGGTAACCGCCTGTTTAATCTGCATGGGCGTGTATTCGTACAGTTCCTCTGTGCGCTGTGCCGCCGCGACCAGAGCCACTCCGCGCGCCGCGCCGACATTCATTGCGGTGGTCACGTTGCGCGCGAAAAACAGCTCTTCAAATGCGATTTCATCGGGTTTATAGGTATCTATCAACTGGTTTACGCCCACATAAATAGAACGAAGCCGCTGAGGCGTGGGGGATTTTGCCTGCGTCTCTATGCAGCCGTACTGTATGAGCTTTATCTTTTGCCGCTCGAATTCTATTACGCCATAGCCCATGAGCGCGAGCCCCGGGTCTATTCCAAGTATTACCATTACGCGCCTCGCATCTAAAATTTACCAACTATAATAATACCGCTCATTTGCCGCATATGTCAAGCAATGCCGCGCACTCAAATCCAAACGCCACGTTGTCTTGCGGTAAAAAAACTTCAGACCTATTCTCCTTGCAATAAATAACGTGCAGTTTACCGTAGAGGTATTGTATTTTTATGCAATCGGTATTATACTGTTCACGCACTAAGAAATACCGGCGGGCACTGCCCAATGGTCATGATACATGGAGGGAATTTAAAATGGCTAAGGAAAAGGTCATTCTCGCCTATTCGGGCGGACTGGACACGACCATTATAATACCGTGGCTCAAGGAAAACTATGACTACGACGTAATCGCCGTTGCCGTCGACGTAGGTCAGGGCGAAGAGCTTGCTCCGCTCAATGAGAAGGCCATCAAGTCCGGCGCCAGCAAGATATACATCGAGGACGTACGCGAAGAGTTCGTAACCGAGTGCATATGGCCCACCCTGCAGATGGGTGCCGTATACGAGGGCGAATACCTGCTGGGCACCAGCTTTGCCCGTCCCGTAATAGCCAAGCGTCTGGTTGAGATCGCCAAGAAGGAAGGCGCCACCGCAATCTGCCACGGCGCAACCGGCAAGGGCAACGACCAGGTACGTTTCGAGCTGACCATAAAGGCTCTGGCTCCGCACATGAAGATAATTGCCCCGTGGCGCATATGGGACATCAAGACCCGCGAAGAAGAGATCGACTATGCCGAGGCTCGCGGACTGGATGTACCGGTAAGCAAGAAGCGCCCCTACTCCATGGACCGTAACCTCTGGCACATCTCCCACGAGGGCGCCGATCTGGAAGATCCGTGGAACGAGCCGCCTAAGGATCTGTGCCTGATATGCAAGACCCCCGAGGAAGCTCCCGACGAGCCCGAGTATGTCGAAATCGACTTCGAGCAGGGCGTACCCAAGAAGGTCAATGGCGTAGAATACGGTCCTGTTGAGATCATCGAAAAGCTCAATGAGATCGGCGCGCGCAACGGCGTTGGCGTAGCGGATCTGGTTGAGAACCGTCTGGTCGGCATGAAGAGCCGCGGCGTATACGAGACCCCCGGCGGAACCATACTGTATAAGGCTCATAGCGTGCTGGAGTCCATCACTCTGGATCGTCAGACCGCTCACTACAAGGAGCAGATGGCCGTTCGCTTTGCCGAGCTGGTATACGATGGCTGGTGGTACACCACCCTGCGTGAGTCTATGAGCGCGTTTGCGACTTCCACTCAGAAGTACGTAACCGGTACCGTAAAGCTCAAGCTGTACAAGGGCAGCGTAATCCCGGCGGGCGTAAAGTCCCCCTACACCCTGTACATGGAGCAGATTGCCACCTTCGGCGATTCCAAGGAAATGTACGATCACAAGGACGCGGGCGGATTCATCAATCTGTTCGGTCTGCCGCTCAAGGTAAACGCTCTGATGAAGGAGCGCGAGGGCATAGAGGACTAATCCCCTTAAAATTAGTTAGTTAAAAGCGCGAATGGTGAATGACCATTGGGCAAGCGAGCGCCTGTCCTAGGCCATTCACCATTTTACTTATATCTTGGAAAAGAGGAGCTTACATATGAAACTATGGGGCGGACGCTTTGAAAAAGCCACTGATGGCATGGTGGACGATTTCCACTCATCGATATCGTTTGACAAGCGTTTATACAAGCAGGACATAAACGGCTCTATTGCGCACGCGACCATGCTGGGCGAACAGGGCATAATACCCAAGGAAGACGCGGACAAGATTGTCGAAGGTCTGCGCGGCATACTGCACGACATAGAAGCCGGACATGTCGAGTTTGAAATCGATGCCGAAGACATACACATGAATGTGGAAAAGCTCTTGACCGAGCGCATAGGCACTGCGGGCGGACGTCTGCACACCGGGCGCAGCCGCAACGACCAGGTGGCGCTTGACGCGCACATGTTCGTAAAGGATTCCATTCGCCAGGTACAGGGCGAGCTGATTGCCCTGATGCGCGTACTGATGCGCATAGCGCGCGAGAATCTGCACACGATCATGCCGGGCTACACTCACCTACAGAAAGCCCAGCCGATAACCCTTGCGCACCACATGATGGCGTATTTTCAGATGCTGCGCCGCGACTGGCAGCGTCTTGACGACGCGTATGCGCGTGCGGATGTGATGCCTTTGGGTTCGGGCGCGCTTGCGGGCACGACCTATCCGCTGAACCGTCAGCGCGTTGCGGATTTGCTGGGCTTTGCCGCTATCAGTCAGAACTCACTTGACGGCGTAAGCGACCGCGACTTTGTGATTGAATACGTATCCGACGCGTCGCTCATAATGATGCATTTGAGCCGTTTCTGCGAGGAGCTCATACTCTGGTCCAGCAACGAGTTTGGCTTTGTCGAGATGGACGATGCGTTCTCCACCGGTTCATCGATAATGCCGCAGAAGAAGAATCCGGATGTATGCGAGCTCATTCGCGGCAAGACCGGACGCGTATACGGCGATCTGACCGCGCTGCTTTCGATGATGAAGAGTCTGCCGCTTGCCTATAATAAGGACATGCAGGAAGACAAGGAGGCGCTCTTTGACGCGCACGACACGGTGCTCAAGTGCCTCATGGTATTCACCGCGATGCTTGACTGTGTCAAGTTCAACACGGCGCGCATGGAGCGCGGCGCTGCGGGCGGATTCACGAACGCAACCGATGCCGCGGACTATCTTGTCAAGAAGGGTCTGCCCTTCCGTCAGGCGCACGAGGTTGTCGGGCGTTTAGTCCTGGACTGCATACGTCACGACAAGGCGCTGCTCGATCTGACTCTGCCGGAGCTGAAGGAATACTCCCCGCTCTTTGACGAAGACGTATACGACGCCATATCCCTTCACACCTGCGTAGACATGCGTTCTACTGTAGGCGGTCCCTCCCCCGACGCCGTCCAAGCCGCTCTCGACGAAGCCGACGCATGGATGAAGAAGTACGCTAACGACTGATAAAAAACGCGGGAGAACGATTTTTAAAGAATCGTTCCCCCCGCGTTTTTTTATATGCTATGCTTTACCCTATCCCGCTCCTCGGCGCGCTTGGCGTCGTTGAAGCGGTCGAGAGTGCCGACCAGGTAGCCGGTTATGCGGCGGATGCGCTCAAAGGGCTTGTCGGAGTAGTGGTAAGTAATGCCCACATAGTCGCCATCGACGGCCAAGTCGATTGAGTGAAGAGCGGCGGCGTACTTTTCGCGACCGCGCTTTACGTATTGAGATAGCTCCTCATGCGACATATCGCCGCCGGTTACATTGACGATGCAGTTGTCTATAGTTACGCTCATATAAAATGCCTCCTTTAAATGAGCTCTCCTACCATTATATACCCTCAAGGGTGCCAGTCAAACGCCAAAATAAGATGAAATGCGCATTAAAGCGGGATTTTGCTCAAAAATGCGCAATCATGCTTTGACTTGCCATAAACGACATGGATGGGTATAATAGAGATGGAAGGCTTGGCTGAAAGGCGTTGAAATCGATGGAGAATGTATTGGCAATGCTGTCGCGCCCCGAAATAATTATACCCGGCGCGGTGGTTGTCGTGATACTGATGATGCTTGCGGCGATAATGGTGCGTATGTCAAGGCGCGATAGCGAGCGCGATAAGCACCTGAGCGAATTGCAGGCGAAAATAGATGAACGATTGGATAAAGTAACCGCGCAGACCGAAAACAAGCTCAACGAAAGCGTGCAGCAGCTGCATAACGCCGTGGAACAATTGGGCGAAGGTATGACCCGCACAATGGCGGATGCCGAGCATACGCAGGCGGGGCGCATGTATGACTATACCGCGCGCGCGGATCAGGCGTTCGAAAAGGAAAGCGAACGCAGCCGCGCATTCAGCGGTGAGGTCACCAGAAGGATAGACCAGCTTGACGAAAAAACCGAAAAGCGCATGCAGCAGCTCAGAAAAGATATAGCAAGCGATGTGGTAAACGAGCTTGGCGCAAAGATCGATGGCGCGCTGAATAGACTGGACAATAGGTTTAAACAGCTGGATACTGCATCGAAAAAGACGGTAAGCGAGCTGGACGGCATTAGAGAGGCGCTCAATTGGCGCCCCGACGGCGACGCCAGACTGGACGCGCTGCTGGCGCAATGGCTGTCGCCCGGTAGATATGTGCGCCACTTCGAGGTGGGCACGGGCTCGGGTAAGTTCGCCGACTTCGCGATAACTCTGCCCGATGAAAACGGTCAAATTCTCTACCTGCCCGTGGATTCATCATTCCCCGCCGCCGATTACTCGGACGAAAGAAGCGATGAGGCAAAAAAACGCCTTCAAAAAGACGTGACGAACTACGCGCGCGATATGGCTACTAAATTGATTAAGCCCGGCCTTACGACCGACTTCGCGATTATGCTTATACAAAATGAGGTCGTCTGCGCTCGAGTGTGCGAAATAGGCTACGATGACGCGACGCTCGCAAGGCGCGTAATACCGACTGGTCCCGCCGCGTTCTGGGCAATGGTGCGCACACTGGAGGCCAGCGTAAACGCATTGGCCATGCAAAGGCGCTCCGACGAGATCGAACGGCTGCTAAGCGATGTGCGCAGTGAGCTTAAGCGCTTTGCCGCACTGCCCGATACCGGCAAGATCGCCGATGAGCATGTGAGCGACATAAGCGATAAGCAGATAGAGCAGCCTAAACAAAATCGCATAGAAGAAAAGCAAACTATAGAAACGCCCGAAACAGAGATTTCGGCAGAAGCCAAACCGAACGCGCGGCAAATCGCGACCGATGAGTCAGAGGTGGATATCTGGACCTGAACGGGAGGCGGATATTTGGCGTGATAAACGCATATGTATACGATAACAACGGGCGCAGAGTGCCCGCGCAGGTGCAATTGTGCGGCGATGAAGGCGCAAGCATGAATACCGACTTCGTGTTCTGCGAAGCACATTTGGGCAATGCGCTTGAAAACATATACCGCGATAGCGCGCCCGAGGCGACATGCAAGGCGCAATTGCTTAGATGCATCTGCCAGGTAAGTGCCAAAGGAGCATCAAGCGGCCTAAGCATTGTGCGTGCCGAGTCAAAGGCCACGGTGCGCGGCATATACGCGCTCGCATGCCAGGCAATGCCCTGCTTTGTGCGCGGCACGCGCGCGGTATGGACCGATCTGATGGACGAGTGGTCAAAATGCGGCATGTGCGCATACTTCATAATGCGCGGCGAACGCGCACAAGGGTATGTGCTGTTGGGCGATCAAAATGAGAGCGGCGAATACCGCGCCGTATATGAATTCGCCAAAATGCCGGGCAGCGACATAAGCCTAAGCGATGCGCTTAATGCGGCACGCGGCGGCGGACTATGCGGCGATGAGGTACTTGTCAAAGGCTCGTCAATGCGGGTACTTAAGTGACCCCGTCAACAAAATCACTTGACAAACCGATACGATACTGGTATCATGTAGCCATATTAAGAAAGGATGGGCTTAGCGGAGAGTGTTAGTAGGCTGATTTTTGTGCAGTGACAGGGGTTTGCTAAACGCAAACTCATGCGGCAATTGCCGCGCGGCGCGCCTGAGTTAGGCACGCTTGATTGTCCTGCCGGAAAGCAGCGGCTCTCCGTCAGTCCATTTGTTTATTTGGCGGTATATGTGCGCACTTTTCCGGCAGCTAAAGGAAAAGAGGCGCATTTTTTTATGATGCTTTTACGGGCAAACGGCATTACACAGGACTACGGAAAGCAGCGCGTGCTGGATAATGTCGATATAAGTATATACGATGGCGATAGAATAGGTCTGGTGGGCGAAAACGGCGCGGGCAAATCCACACTTATGGCAATACTCGCGGGCAGAAAGAAGCCCGATGAGGGGCATGTAAGCGCGGATGGCTCAATTGCGTATGTCGAGCAGTTCGGCTCGGGCGGCGACGACGATGCCGCGCCCGGCGAAATCGCGTCGCGCTTTAATGTGCAGGAGAATCGAGAAGGACTGTCCGGCGGCGAATGTACGCGCAGAAGGATTGCGCAGGCGCTTAACGCAAACCCGCGCCTAATCATGCTGGACGAACCCACGACCGATCTGGACGCGCAGGGCATAAATGAGCTTACGCGCGAACTGGAGGGCTTTAAGGGCGCAATGCTAATGATAAGCCACGACAGGACGCTGCTGGATAAGCTGTGCACATCGATTCTAGAGCTGGAAAGCGGGCATGTAACGCAGTATCCGGGCAACTATTCCGACTACGCCGCCGAAAAGCAGAGAAGGCGCGAGTATCAGCAGTTCGAGTATGACGAATACCGCAGGGAGCGCGCACGCCTGAGCGCGGCGATAGACGCGCGCCAGCGCAGGGCAGTGCATAGCAAGCTACCCAGCAGGATGGGCAATTCGGAGGCAAGACTGCATAAGCGCAGCGCAACCGAGACCGAGGAAAAGCTGCACGACGCCGCAAACGCGCTTAAATCGCGACTTGAGAAGCTGGAAAAGAAGGAGCGCCCACGCGACTTGCCCGCGATAAGCATGCAATTGGGCGCGTCGGGCGATGTGGTCAGCCGCCGCGCGCTGGAGGTTAAGCATTTAAAGCTAACTGTGCCCGGACGCACGCTGGCAAAGGATGTCAATTTCAACTTGCCCACAGGCAGTAAAACCGTGCTTGTCGGCGCGAACGGTTGCGGCAAGTCAACGCTGATTAGGCACATAGTCGATGGCGCACCCGGCGTGCGGCTCAGCCCGGGCGTGAAGATAGGCTACTTTAGCCAGATGGGCGAAAACACGCTGGACATGGACGCGACCGTGCTTGAAAACGCAATGGCGCAAAGCACATTGCCGCAGGGCGTGGCGCGCACGGTGCTCAATAACCTGATGCTGGGCGAAGAGGACGTGTTTAAGCCGGTGCGCGTGCTGTCGGGCGGCGAGCGCGTAAAGACCGCGTTGGCGCGATTGCTGCTGGGCGATAGCAACCTGCTCATACTGGATGAACCGACTAACCATTTGGACGTGTACTCGCTGGAGGCACTTGAAAACGTGCTTAAGGACTACGCCGGAACGCTGCTGCTGGTCAGCCATGACCGTAGATTCCTGGGCAATGTGGCAAAGCGCATGCTGATAATGCAAAACGGCAAGGTAACCGAGTTCGAAGGCACGCCGGATGAATACGACCGCCGCAACGCGGTAAAGGACGAAAACGCCGAGCGCCAAAGGCGGCAGCAACAGCTCGATATAGACAAACTGCGCATGCGCATGGCAACGATAGACGCGCGCCTGAACGCAAAGGGCATAAGCGCGGACGAGCGTGAAAGCTTAGAGCGGGAGTATTTTGATATAGCAAGGCAATTGCGAGAGTTGGAAAAAACGAATTAGCCGTATACTTTTCGGCGGCAGTTGACCCCCCACTGCCGATTGTCTGAAGACGCGCACATAAAAACGCCTGCGAGAGACTCAACTCTCTCGCAGGCGTTTTATTATTTACTTCATCGCTATTCGCTTATTGCTGCCTAGGCGGGTTGCAGACCGGGCAGGGCTGCTTATTATCGTCTATGGCCTCGCCCAGAGTGTGGCGCGTTGCGTTCGCCATGCCCTGGCAGTTACTTACCGCGTGATAGTAGGTGCTATCCGGACGGTACCATACGATGTGCACTACCGGAGTGGGCACGGGTGTGGGCGTGGGTACCGGGCTGGGCGACGGGGTCACGGTCGCGCCGGGCTCGGGTGCGTTACATACCGGGCAACGCTTCTTACCGGCATCGATGGCCTGACCTATCGTGTAGTAGCCCGCATTCTTCATGCCCTGGCAATTGCTTATGCTATGGTAGTACTCGCCGTTCACGTTGTAGTATACCATTACCGCGTACGGAGAAGTGGATGCCGGAGTCGGCGCAACGGTCGGCGCGGCGGTTACGCGCGCGGTGGGCTTTGCAGTGGGCTTAGCGGTCGGCTTGGCGGTGGGCTTTACGGTTGCGCGCGGACGCGCGGTTACCGTAGTGTCGCGGGAAATGCCGTCATAGCAGTACGGGCAACGGCGCTTGCCTGCCTCCTGTGCCTCGGCCAATGTATGCTGGCTTGCGCCGCTCATTGTGCCGCCGCAGGTCTTATCGCTGTGGTAGTACGTGCCGCCGGATGTATACCATACGGTGGTATCGCTGCTGGTAGTGCTGCTGCTGCTCGCCGTGCTTGTCGCCGAGGGCTTGAGTGTCACGCTCGCGGTGGGCAGGCTGGTTGAGCCGGGCAGCTGAGTGGGCAGCGTTATCGCGCCGCCTATCGTAGTGGGCGCCGTGGTCGCGTTGGGATCGGGCGTCACGCTGGGATCGGCGGTCGGAGTTGCGGTCGCGCTGGGATCCGTAGTTGCGTTAGGATCGGGCGTAGGCGCCTCAGTCGCATTTGGATCGGGCGAAGGCGTTGAGATATCTATCGCCTGAGTCGGATTGGACACCAAACCATCGGTGCCGGTTGCGGGCGTATCGCGACCGAACAGTCTGCTGAACAGCAGTATCAGTATTATCAGCAGCCAGCACACGTCGATAGCCGATATGAGCCAACGGTTGGTAAGGCTGAAGCGTTCGTCCTTCCAGATGCGATACAGCGCGTACGGCGGGAATATTACAAGGCATACGCATATGAACCAGAAGCTTTCGTACCACGGCGTTTGTTCGTCGTAGTCGTCGTATTCGGGATCATACTGATCATCCTGCTCTTCAATATCGTCGTCATAACGGATATCGTCATCGTACGAATCGTTATCCACCTGAACGGGCGGGCGACGCACCGGTTGTCGAGGAGTTTGATTGCGGGCCGCCGCATTGGTCGTGCGAGTTTCGCTCGCCGCCTTACGCGGTTGCTCGTGCTCAAAGTTATCGGTTGTGCGCATATCGGACGCTCCTTTACTTTTTAGACTATTGTGGGCTCATATGCCCTGCAGTAATCACGTTTTTCGAAAATACGGCATTTTACCCATTGCATACCAACATTATATACCTAAGCGGGCAAAACTGCAATATTTTATAAGACGATTATGCCCGTGCCTTTGTTCACTGTCTGTGAAATAAAGTTGATGCAGGCGGAACGCAGCCCGCCCGGATCGCATAAAAAGACAGCTTTAGCGCAAACAAATTCATCCGTGGGTACAGTATACCACATGCTCGACGACTTTTAAATGTGTTTTTTAAGAAATTTTGAATATATTTCTTTTTGATTACCATTGTTACGATTTTTGAGAGTCTGACGAAGCATGCGGGTCGGTAGCTCCGATGCATGTGCCCACCCCGTCTCTCCCCTGCCCGCCCGGGCGCAGGTTTTCAAAAGAAGTCAAAAAAATCCGAAAAAAGGTCTTGACACGCCGCGAAAAACGTGTTATTATATACGAGTCGTCGGAAATACCGACAGTATCGCGGGGTAGAGCAGTTTGGTAGCTCGTCGGGCTCATAACCCGGAGGTCGTAGGTTCAAGTCCTTCCCCCGCAACTTTGGCGGCGTAGCTCAGTTGGCTAGAGCATTCGGTTCATACCCGGAGTGTCGTAGGTTCGAATCCCACCGCCGCTACTAAAAAAAGACCTGAATTTGATTCAGGTCTTTTTCTTTTGCCTTTTGGCACATTTGTACTTTTGCCATTCAAAAAGTTTCGTTTACAACTACCTTTTCGCCGCCACTCAAGCGCAAAGCGAAAATTCCTAATACTCTTATGCCCCCGGCAAAACGGCAATAGAATCTTTCCATCTATCAACCCCGCATAGCCAGCATTACTAACTCAAACTGACCACTGCCCACTAACCACTGTCCACTAAAAAAGGCGCATAGCCAGCTAAAGCCAGCGGCAAACGGCTAACAAAGAAACCATTCTGCCAACGAGTTGCGGGAACCTTCACTATCAAGGACTGCTTTTAAGAAGGATACACTACGCCGTAACCCAATCTATTCCCTAATCCCTGTTCCCTAGTCCCTC
>CAYTOU010000028.1:0-16120 GCA_964439295.1 uncultured Oscillospiraceae bacterium | reverse complement strand
CCAACGGCGGCATCTACGCCATTCCATGCGGCATGACCAACACCTCCCCTACAACCAGCTCATCGACCGACGCAATTGCTCAGCCTCAGCTGCCGTGGGATCTGTATACCGAGCTGGGACGCCCCGAGATAAAGGATCTGGACGGACTGCTGGATGTACTGGAAGATATGATAGAGCTGTACCCGACCAATGCTGACGGCGACAGCGTTTATCCGATAACAATGTGGTCTGACTGGGACAGCACTCATCTGGCCAACATCAGTGAGCTCTGCTACTGGTACGGCTGCGAGGTAAACGGCTCGATAACCATCGACGTTGACGGCAATATGAAGGATCTCGTCGCGGAGGATGGTTACTATAAGAAGATAGCAAAGTTCTTCTTTGACGCCAAACAGCGCGGTCTGGTCGATCCCGATTCGGGCACCCAGGATTGGAACACCGTCTGCTCCAAGATGACCAACAAACGCGTACTGCTGCTATGGAGCTCCTGGATGGACGGCTTCTATAACAACGACACTCACAATGCAAACGGCGAGAATTACATGTACATACCGATCACCGATACTTTCTACTACATGACTTCCGACAGCTACTACGGCGGCAGCCGCGCATGGGGCGTAGGTTCTCAGGTGGATGACGAGAAGTATGCCCGCATAATGGAGTTCCTCGATTGGTATGCAAGTCCCGAATCCGTACTGTATCAGGCATCACTGATAAAGGGCTTCAACTACGAAGAGGATGAAAACGGCAAGTACTACATCACTCTGGCAGATGCAGCCGTTAACAATGAAATTGTACCTGACGAGTTCGGCGGCGGCGGCATGAGTGACGGCTCCAACAAGCTCAATCAGTGGATAGTTTCCAGCTCCAGCATAAACCCCGCTAACGGCGAAGCTTATTCCAGTTCTTTTTGGAGCTCCGAGCAGAACAAAGAAAAACTGCGCACCGACAGCGAGTGGAGCGAATTGTACGGCGGGGCAAACACTGTTGTCGAGTGCATGCAGAACATGAATCAGGTCAAGATCGTTCCCTCTGTAAACCTAGTTCTGGAGCAGGACGACACCGATATATCCCTGATCCGCAGCGAGTGCGGCAACATCGTATGCGAATACAGCTGGAAGATGATATTCGCTGATGATGAGGATACCTTCAATGCACTGTGGGACGAGATGAAGCAAAACCTGAGCGATTACGGCTGGGAGGATCTGGTCAACTTCGATATGCAGAAGTATCAGCCGGTAGTCGATGTCCGCAACAAGTAATATTCATTAAGCCGCAAACTTGCGGCAAATAGCAAAGCGGGTAGAAACCCATGTGTCAGGGGGTTCTGCCCGCTTTGTTTTTTTGGCTATAAAAAAGGGGATACGTCCTACCGCTTAATGCGATCACGGGCATATCCCCCTACTTATATCACACTACACCCTTTTTAAGTATGATATTGGCGTAGAGTGCGCGCTCGCTGGTCATTATGACCACGCTGCTCTTTTCCTGAACGCGCTTATAGAATTCCCACTTGTCCATTTCCTCAAAGCACGCCTCGCCGCGCGGATCGTACTTGGATACGATTTTCTTGTACTCGTCCCAGATGGGAGTTTCGACCGTGTCGCCCTTGACGACGCTCATAAGCGTGCAGGGATGATCCACATAGGTGTCCAGCGGGAACAGCTGGAGTATGGCGTCCAGTATCTCGGGCACGCCATGACCGTCCATGCGTATTACGCGCTTGCCGTATGTGTGTCCGGGGAAGTTGCCGTCGCCTATGGTCAGTTCATCGGTGTGACCCATTTCGGCCAGCACCTTTAGCAGCTCGGGCGAAATGATTTCCGGTATTCCTTTTAGCATAGTCATTCTCCTTCTTTTTAGCCTCTTATCGGCTCAGTCGATTTAAATTATATTAGCCGCAGTATCGTCTGTCAACAGCTGCCTATAGAAAACCAGCCCGCCGCACAGAGAGCACGACGGGCTGAACATTAGGCTATTTGGTTATTAGCGAACGTACTTGTCGCGCACCTGATAGGTGGTGTGCAGCAGCTCGTGAGCCTTATGGCTGTTGGGCTTGTCAAAGTACTCGGCATAGATCTTCTTGATCGAGGGATTCTCGTGGGACTTGCGCAGCGGCTTGTTGGCATCCTCGGTGTAGAGGGCCTTGGCGCGCAGTACGCGAGGATCGCAGGTCTGACGCTTCTCGGGCGAAACGATGGGCTGACCGCCGCCGTTTACGCAGCCGCCGGGGCATGCCATGACTTCGATGAAGGTATAGTCGGCGGTGCCGTCCTTAACCTTATCCATGACCTTGGATGCGGCGCCGGTGGAGTTGGCAACGGCAACCTTGATGGGCTTGTCGCCTATCATAATGGTGGCTTCCTTTACGCCCTCGATGCCACGTACAGCGGTGAAGTTGACATCGGCGAGGGTCTCACCGGTGATTACTTCGTAAGCGGTACGCAGAGCAGCTTCCATAACGCCGCCGGTTGCGCCGAATATAACGGCCGCGCCGGTGGAGTCGCCCAGTACATCATCGAAGTCGCCATCGGGCAGCATAGCAAAGTTGATGCCGACAGCCTTGATCATGCGGGCCAGCTCGCGGGTGGTGATTACGACATCGACATCCGCCATGCCGTCATGACCCAGCTCGGGACGCGCAGCCTCGAACTTCTTGGCGACGCAAGGCATTACGGATACGGTAACGATGTTCTTGGGATCGATGCCGTTCTTCTCGGCGAAGTAGCTCTTTATAACCGAGCCCAGCATTTCGTGCGGGGACTTGCAGCTGGACAGGTTGGGCAGGCACTCGGGGTAGAACTCCTCGCAGAACTTGATCCAGCCCGGAGAACAGGACGTAATCATGGGCAGCACGCCGCCGTTCTTAATGCGGTCGATGAGCTCATAGCCCTCTTCCATGATGGTCAGGTCGGCGCCGAAGTCGGTATCGAATACCTTATCAAAGCCCAGACGATGCAGAGCGGTAGCCAGCTTGCCGGTTACCAGCGTGCCCATGGGCATGCCGAACTCTTCGCCCAGAGCCGCGCGAACCGCGGGAGCGGGCTGCACAACGACGAACTTGTTGGGATCGTTCAGCGCGTCCCATACCTTATCGGTATCGTCCTTTTCGGTCAGAGCGCCGGTCGGGCAGACGTTAATGCACTGGCCGCAGTTGATGCAGGTAGAAGCACCCAGCGGGTGATTCCATGCGGGCTGTATAACGCTGTTGAATCCGCGATGTACAACGCCGATTGCGCCGACGTTCTGAATCTTATCGCAGACGGCTACGCAGCGACGGCACAGTATGCACTTGCCGGGATCGCGTACCAAAGAGGGCGAGGAATCGTCCACCTTGTAATCGGTACGGCTGCCCGCGAATGCGTCTTCGTCATCCACGCCGTACTCAAGGCACATTGCCTGCAGTTCGCAAGTAGTGGAACGTGCGCAGGACAGGCACTTGCGGTCATGGTTGCTCAGCAGCAGCTCAAGGTTCATCTTGCGCGCCGCGCGAACAGCGGGGGTATTGGTCTTAACCTTCATATTGGGGGCAACGGGCAGCACGCAAGCAGCCTGCAGCGCGCGTGCACCGGTGTCAACCACACACATACGGCATGCGCCGATTTCGTTTATATCTTTGAGATAGCACAGCGTGGGTATGCGGATACCCGCCTGCCGGGCGGCCTCCAGCACCGTCGTGCCGGGCGCTACTTCCACCTGGACGCCATCTATCGTCAAGCTGATCAGATCCATTTGATTGCATCCTCCTTATGTGAGCATGGGACGGGGAAAGGCCGGTTGCCGTATCCCCTGCGCGATGTGATATGCCGCGTAGGCAAAATCACTTGCGGGAAATAGCGTAGAACTTGCACTTCTCCATGCACGCGCCGCACTTGAGGCACTTGCTGACGTCGATGGAGTGCGCATGACGCGGAGTACCGGAGATAGCGCCGGCCGGGCAAACGCGTGTGCACGCGGTGCAGCCTTTGCACTTCTCGGGGTCGATCTCGTAGTGGAGGAGCGCCTGGCAGTGGCCTGCAGGACAGCGCTTCTCGTAGATATGCGCCTCATACTCATGACGGAAGTAGCGCAGAGTGGATATGACGGGGTTAGGAGCCGTCTGACCCAGGCCGCACAGTGCAGTGTTCTTTATGTTGTATGCCAGAGTCTCAAGGCGCTCTATATCGCCATCTTCGCCCTGACCATTGGTGATGCGCTGCAGTATCTCCAGCATTCTGCGGGTACCGATACGGCAGGGAGTGCACTTACCGCAGGACTCATCGACGGTGAAGTCGAGGAAGAAGCGCGCTATATCGACCATGCAGTTGTCTTCGTCCATGACGATCATACCGCCCGAACCCATCATGGAGCCGGCAGCGATCAGGTTGTCATAGTCGATCTTGGTATCCAGCAGTGCTGCGGGCAGACATCCGCCGGAAGGACCGCCGGTCTGAACAGCCTTGAACTGCTTGCCATTGGGGCAGCCGCCGCCGATGTCATATATGATCTCACGCAGGGTGGTACCCATGGGAACTTCGACCAGACCGGTGTTGGTGATCTTGCCGCCCAGAGCGAACACCTTGGTGCCCTTGGAACGCTCGGTACCGATGGACGCGAACCAGTCGGCGCCCTTATCGATTATCTGAGCGATGTTGGCGTAAGTCTCAACGTTGTTGAGCAGAGTGGGCTTCTGGAACAGACCCTTTACCGCCGGGAACGGAGGACGGGGACGCGGCTCACCGCGCTTGCCTTCGATGGAGGTCATCAGTGCGGTTTCTTCGCCGCAGACGAACGCGCCGGCGCCCAGACGGATGTCAAGGTCGAAGTCAAAGCCGGTGTCCAGTATGTTCTTGCCCAGCAGACCGTATTCGCGAGCCTGCTTAATAGCGATTTCCAGGCGCTGTACCGCGATGGGGTACTCGGCGCGCACGTAGATGTAGCCCTGGTTTGCGCCAACGGCGTAACCGGCTATTGCCATTGCCTCGATAACCGCATGCGGATCGCCTTCCAAGATGGAACGGTCCATGAACGCGCCGGGGTCGCCCTCGTCGGCGTTGCAGCATACGTACTTCTGATCGCCCTGAGCCTTAGCGGTGAAGTCCCACTTACGGCCGGTGGGGAAACCAGCGCCGCCACGACCGCGCAGACCGCTCTTCAATACCTCAGCGATAACCTCTTCGGGGGTCATCTGGGTCAGAGCCTTGGTCAGGCCCTTATAGCCGTCCACGGCGATGTACTCATCGATGTTTTCCGGATCGATTGCACCGCAGTTACGCAGCGCAACGCGCATCTGCTTCTTATAGAAGTCCACGTTCTCCAGCGAGGTCACGGCGTGATGTGCGCTGGTCTTGTCGTGGTACAGCAGAGAAGTAACTACGCGGCCCTTCATCAGGTGCTCGGAAACTATCTCGTCTACGTTCTCTTCCTTAACGCGGGCGTAGAAAGCGCCCTCGGGGTATACGACAACGACGGGGCCCATTTCGCACAGACCGAAGCAGCCGGTGCGCACTACCTTTACTTCGTTTTCCAGACCCTTTTCCTTGATGGCCTTTTCGAAGTGCTCCATCAACTTATGCGATCCGGACGAGGTGCAGCCCGTGCCGCCGCAAATCAATACATGGGAACGAACCAGATTCATATCTGCAAACCTCCCTAACTCAAAGGAAAATACATTTGTATGCTTTATTCGGCGGCGCCTATAGTGTACGCCTCAACGGGGTTGCCGTTTACCAGATGCTCGACGACGATCTTTTCGACCATGTCGGGATTGACCTTTACGTAAGTAACCTTCTCCTGGCCGGGTACATATACCTCAACCATGGGCTCCAGACGGCACATACCGATGCAACCGGTCTGGCTGACGGTCACGTTGGTAAGATTGCGGCGGTTGATCTGCTCGATGAATGAGAGCATTACCGGACGCGCACCTGCCGCTATGCCGCAGGTTGCCATACCTACGACTACGCGTATGGTATTATTGTCATGACGGATGTTGACCTGCTGCTTCGCATTCTGGCGAATTGCTTCCAGATCGGCAATTGACTTTTTCATAAGACTTCAGGCACCTCCATTTAGTTCTCTTATGCCTTCTTCAAGATACTCCTTCATCCATGCGATTACCGCGGGCGAATCCAGCGGCACGCCCTGAAGCTGCTGCTTTATTTCGCGCGTATCGAATTCGAATGAAGCGTCTTCGACTGTGTACAGCAGTCGATAGTCGGGCGTTTGGGGCGTGGACAGCACCTGCTGAAGCATTGTGCCGCTTAAGTCCCCCATGGGCTCGCGGTCGATGTTGTTTAATTCGAACGTCGCCTTTATGCGCGTCCCACTGCCCTGTTTGCTGGTTATTGAAAACTCGCCGCCCGCCATGAGCGCCGCCTGTTTAAATAGCGGTATGCCCAAGCCGACCTTGCGCGTCGTGCGCGTCGTCGTAAACGGCGAATCAACCCGCTGCAAAAACTCCTCCGACATGCCGCAGCCGTTGTCCTCAAGTACTATCGTAAGCAGACCGGCCTTTTCGGTTATTATTACCTCAATCAGGCTCGCGCCTGCCTTGACGGAATTTTGTATCAGATCCAGCAGATGCAGCGACAGCTCTTCCATTGCGCTTAAAGATTATTGCCCGTCGTACTTGGCCAGGATGCCCGGTACGTCGTCCGGCACGAGGCGGCCGTAAACGTCGTCGTTGATCATCATAACAGGTGCCAAGCCGCAGGCGCCCAGACAGCGAGTGTCGCGCAGCGTAAAGCGACCGTCGGGGGTGGTCTTGCCGACCTTTATATCCAGCTCCTGCATTACACGATCCATGACCTTCTGAGATCCCTTAACGTAGCACGCAGTGCCCAAGCATACGCCGATAACGAAGCGGCCGCGCGCTTCCAGCGAAAACTGAGAATAGAAAGTGGAAACGCCGTATACTTCGCTGAGCGTCACACCCAGACCTTCGGCGATGGCTATCTGCACGGTTTCGGGCACATAGCCGAATATCGTCTGGGCACGCTGCAGCGTCTGCATAACCGCGCCGCGTTGTCCCTTCTTTTCCGCGATGACAGCCTTCAGCTCCTCCATCTTCGCGGCAAATTCAGTGCTGGTCATAACAAAAAACCTCCTTGTTCGCCTTTGGAATATGAGTATTCTTGCGAATACCAAATCTCACTCTCGTATTTTACCATAAGATTGTTAAAAAAGCATCAGTCACAGTAAACTCCCATTGATTTTGCCGTCATTTTCGTCACTTTGCACAACGGTTAACGGTTTCGTAATAGAAATTGCCCGTAGAATAAACCTTAATTTCTTAACCCAGATTTTAACCGCAGGTTTAAGGTGACTAATTATGCGAACGTTCCGTGTAATTAAGCGCCGAGTGCGGGTAAATGCCTGTCTTTAGGGCAAAATTCAAAATAAGTGTTCGCCTGTTACAGACCGCTCTTACATTTTGCGCCCGCGCGGTGTAACAATAATTACACTTTTCTCAAGGCATCTGCATTAACAAAAATTAGAATCCCCACACGCGCTGACGGCAACTTTTGAGGTAGTTGAAAAGCCCCTCAGTCGAGCATTCGGGCACATTTAGGAAGTACTCGCGCTCGGCCATGTTCTCCAGGCAGTGCGCATCGGACGAATAGAGCAGCTTATACTTACCCGTATCGCACGTGGGCGGCGGCACGGCATTGCTTACCTCCAGCGCCGCAAAGTGCTCATCGGCGGGCAGCATGCCCAGATTGATGATCAGTCCGTTTGAGCCGCGGTTTATGTGCGCGGGCACGGCTAAGCCCCCCGCCGCGTTTATGTCGCGCGTCAATTGACTGAGCGTCAGATCCAGTGCTGTCAGAAGCAGCCTATCTTCTGTGCCCACGGGTTCGTCGTCGGCATCCAGAAGTGTCTGCTCGCCGAAAAACTCGGGGCGGTTGGGTATGGGCGGTAGATGCGGGTATATGTAATCGGAAAATTCAAGCGCCGCATCCACGCATGAAAAGTATGCCAGCAAATGCACTTCCTCGGCGGTGGTAATCTCCATGCCGGGCAGCAGCGGCAGTCCGGCTTCCTTGGCCACCTGCATTATGGCGGGCAAATGCCGCGCCGTGTTGTGATCGCATACGGCAATCGCGTCAAGTCCCTTGATCACGGCCATATTGACGATGTTGTTGGGCGTCATAAGCTCGTCACCGCATGGCGACAGGCATGAGTGCATGTGCAGGTCTACGGCAATATTCACTTACGGGGCGCGCCGCCCACGCCGCCGGAATACAGCATGCCGCATATCGAAAAGGCGTCCAATTCGCTTGCCAGCACGGCAATACCCTCTTCCTCGGCCTTTTGCAGCACGTCGTCCGGCATACCCATGCCGTTGGGCAGTATAACGCACGCAAAGTCCATAAGCGCCGCCACCGCTATAACATTCATGTGCGTCTGTACGGTAATCCACGCCATGTCCGCGCAGCCGTGTGCCATGACCCAGCTGAGCAGATCGCATACGCAACCGCTGCCCACATCGCGCCCGTCATCGCACGTAGTGAGCGCCTTGGCGCCAATGAGCGCCTTAAGTTCACCCAGTTTCATATAGTCAAAACCTACCTTTCGTTTCGATAAAAACACATGCGAAGGGAGTGACCAAACGCAGACGTTATCGGGTCAATCAGAAATGTCCGTCGGACAATTCGACCATCTGCTGCGCCAAAGTGCGCACGCGTTCCTTTAGCCTGAACACGCAATCCAGTTCGCGCGACTGACCCATCACTATGTCTTCCGCCAGTGCGCGGCATGTGGGCGAGCCGCATGAGCCGCAGTCCAGACCCGGCAGAGAGCGCTCCAGCTTATCTATCTGCTCCATCTTCTTAAGCGCCTTGCCTATGTTTTCGTCCAGCTGCATTACGTTATTGGGGCGTATCGGTTCATCAAAGTACACGGGCAGCTCGTTTATGTCGGTCTTCTTTTGCGCGATCGGCGTCTTATCCAGCCGTTCCATGAGCTTGCGTATGCGGGTCTTGGCGACATAGCTGTATTCGAACACCAGCGGGCCGCCCACGCAGCCACCTGTGCAGCTAAGCCCTTCAAAGAAGTCCAGATCGCCCAGCTTATTGTTCTCTATCTCCTCAAGCACGCGTATGACGTTTTCTATGCCGTCAACAGCCAAGGAGTTATCTATGCCCACCGCCAGCGCTTCGCCGCCCGAGTTCGCCCAGCCCACGCCGAACGCGCCCGCACTGGGCTGCACGCGGTGATCGATGGGCTTGCGAAGTTGCGCGGACAGATGCCCGTACACCTCCATCATGGATATGCAGCCGTCCACAGCGGACACCTTATATCCTATGGGCGCGCGCATCGAGGTCATCTTGGCGGCGCACGGGGTTATGAAAAAGCAGCCGATTTTGTCCTCGGGCACGCCGTGCTTTTTGGAAAATTGCCGCTTGGCTTCAAGCGCGGCGACCTCCATGGGGCTTTTTACATCGACAATGTTGTCGATCAGTTCGGGAAAGCGCACCTGTATCAGGCGCACTATCGCCGGACACGCCGACGATATAAGCGGCTTGGGACCGTCGTACATGGACAGTTTGCGCTTTATCGCCTGGGACACTATTTCGGCGGCGCGCGCCACCTCGAACACGTCGTCAAAACCCAACTGTATGAGTCCGGAAAGTATGCGCTCTATACTGGGCATATTCTTAAACTGCCCGTACAGAGTGGGCGCGGGCAGCGCTATTTTATATGGAAAGCTGTCTATCGAGGACAGCGGGTCGGTACGCGCCACCTTTGCATGATACGGGCATATGCGTATGCACTCGCCGCAATCTATGCATCTTTCGCCTATTATCGATGCCTTGCCGTCGCGTACGCGTATCGCCTCGGTCGGGCATCGCTTAAGGCATGTGGTGCAGCCCTTGCATTTATCTCTTACAAGCGTTACTGAATGAAAGTATGGCATTGTTCATCTCCCACCGCACCGCCGCGCAAGCGGCAAATGCGCATCCGTCAATCGAGCACAAATCGCATTGTAATCACCGTGCCCACGCCGACCGTGGACTCGATGTGGAAATCCGATGCGTTGCGCTGCATATTGGGCAGACCCATGCCTGCGCCAAAGCCCATGTTGCGCGCTTCCTCACTGGCTGTTGAGTAGCCTTCCTTCATGGCCAGCGATATATCGGGTATGCCGGGGCCGGTATCCTTTGCGATTATCGTAAGCTCGCCGGGCGATACCGAAAGCGATATGGTACCGCCGTAGGAGTGTATGACCAGATTGAGTTCCACCTCATACGTCGCAACCGATGCGCGCCTGACCGTCGATGACGGCACGCCCAAACGCTTCAGTATGCGCTTTATCCTGCCCGAAACCTCGCCCGCCGTCGCAAAGTCGCGCGCCTCGACCGGATATTCTTCGTAGTAGTTCATTTGCGAAGTCTGTTCCATATCGCGCCTCACTTGCCCGGGCCGCCGGGCAGCCCGTTTTGATACAGTATTCCGCACGCCACATACAGCGTATGGTGCGTGGAGAGTATGCACATATCGCGCTCCTTGGCCATCTCTATTATGTCATCGGCGGGGTGCTTGCCGCGCACGAACACTATGCACAGCACGTCCAGCATTTCGGCGGTGCGCACTACGTGCAGGTTGGTCAGTCCGGTCAAAAGCACCGTGCGATCCTTAACAAACGCCAGCACATCGCTCATAAGGTCAGAGCCGCATGCGCTGTGAAGTTCCACATCCATAAGATCCTCGCCGCACATTATTTCGGCATCCAGCAGGCGAACAACATCCGCTATCTTCATCGGTATCATCCTTTTTCTATGGCTGCGCGCCGCAGACAGGTGTACTGCGCGCATGGATTTGTTTGCATTTTTTAAACATGTCTTTTCATTGTTCACACATATTATACTTCATTTATTCAGGAAAATCCATACCACATTTGAATTTCTAATGCTTACAAAGTGCATATCGGCTATATTTTGTGTAGGAAAACATACAAAACAGCGGCATCGGGCACAAAAAAGGCGGGCATACTTTAAACTTTTTGAATTATGTGGTATTATCTATAAAATGGCAAACGGCACGGAGGCGGTTTCAAAATGAAATATCATATAGATACCATACCCGTATGGGATGCGTACAAGCGCGGCAGCGAATGCCCGCTATGCGATATAGCACAGCACAACGAGCAGGAGTACCTGGACGTATTCATGGGCGCATCGGTAATGGAGCCGTCACGCCGCGTCGAGGTCAATGAGCGTGGCTTCTGCGCGCGACATCTGCACCTAATGTTCGGCAACGGCAACCGCTTGGGGCTGGCGCTTATGGCGCATACCCATTTAAAGGAAACCATGAGCAAGCTGGACGCGATAAATAAGGCCGCCGTGGAGTGCGCGGACGAGGATGCGCACAAGCCCGCACCCGCGCGTCTCATCGGGCGCGCGACTAAGACATCGCAATCGCTAAAGGGACTAGAAGGTCAGGCTCAGAAGGCCGCGCAGACCGCGCAGAGTTGCCTCTTTTGCGAAAAGCTAAACGAAACGATGGAGCGGTATGTACACACGCTCATATACATGTGGAAGCACGAAAGCGAATTCAAGACCGCCTTTGCCGCAAGCAAGGGGCTGTGCCTAAACCACTACGCGCAGGTAATGGGCGCCGCGCAGGAGCAGCTGTCGGGCAAGGAGCTAAAGGAATTCATAGAGGTGCTGACATCGACCGAGAGCAAGAATCTGGAGCGCATCGAAAAGGAGCTGGAGTGGTTCACGCTCAAGTTCGATTACCGCAATGCCGATAAGCCCTGGGGCAACAGTCAGGACGCCGTGGAGCGCACGCTGAGCAAGCTGCGCGGTTACGCGGCGGTCGAGGAGGAAAAGCACAAGGACGAGTGACGGTAGCGTCGCTCATACCCTGCAAGTGTATTTTTTAAGATGGATATAAGCAAAGTAACGCTGATTTACTTCAGCCCAAACGGCGAAGTCGCGCGCATAGGGCGCATTGTGTCGAGTCAATTCCGCGTGCCCGTAGACGAAGTCGACATAACCGGTCAGAGCATGCCGCGCCCGCGCGAATTCGGCATACGCGATCTGGTAATAGTCGCATCGCCCTGTCACGGCGGACGCGTGCCCGAGCCGGTCGCGCGCAGGCTGACCCAACTCATGGGGCGCGGCACGCCCGCCATACCGATAATAGTATTCGCCGGGCGCACACACGATGACTCGCTGCGCGAGCTGGGCGACATACTGACCGGCAATGGATGCGTACCCATTGCGGCGGCGGCGATATCGTTCGAGTTCCCGCTGGACGAGCATGTGGGCGACATTCACCTAAGCGAGCACGAGTGCGCCGAACTGCGCACGTTCGCGATAAAGGCGCGCGTAAAGCTGGGCGCGCTGCAATACGCCGAAGCCGGACGCGTGACGCTGGAAAAGAACCAGCCGTACCGCCGCGCGCTGCCCACGCACTTAAAGCCGGTAAGCGGTGACGGCTGCACATCGTGCGGACTATGCGCGCGCATGTGCCCCGCCGGCGCGATCGACCATGCCAACCCCTCGCACACTGACGCGACAAAGTGCATATCGTGCATGCGGTGCGTAAAGAACTGTCCGCAGCACGCGCGCACGATACCCGGCTTTATGCGCAAGATGGAAATTATAAAGAGCAAATGCCTGCGCAGCATACGCGACAGCAATTGCTTCTTACTTTGATAACCCAAAAACTTTAGGGGGATGAACGCGCGCCTTCATGTGAAGGTCATGCGTCCATCCCCCTTTTGCTTATTTGCTTTCGTTTGAGTCTTCGGCGACACATTCCAGCGCCACACCGCCGTCGCGCAGTATCTCGCGCGCGAACTCGTCGGGGTAACCCTCGCGGTACACCACGCGCGTTATGCCGGCGTTTACGATTATCTTCGCGCACATTACGCAGGGCTGATGCGTGCAGTAGAGCGTCGCGCCGTCAATCGATATGCCCAGGCGCGCGGCCTGTATTATCGCATTCTGTTCGGCATGCACCGCGTAGCACAGCTCCTGGCGCTGACCCGAGGGTATGTTCAGTTTGCGCCGCAGACACTCGCCGCGCTCGCGACAGGTCTTTATGCCCGCCGGCGCGCCATTATAGCCGGTGGTCATTACGCGCTTGTTTTTGACTATGACCGCGCCTATCTTGCGATTGGGCTGATAACAGCTGGCCCAAGTTGCAACCAGGTCGGCCATTTCCATAAATCGGCTGTCCCATTTATCCACGTATAATCTCTCCCATCATTCGCAAGCCTTAAATGCATTGTATCATCTCCCGCCCGGATGCATATGCTTAAAAGAAGAAGTACTCGTAAGGATTATGTTACGATACGTTTGCAAAGACAATTTTTGATGCATTAACGCGCATGCGTGCGTTTTCAAAAGTGTGAGTGATTTATTTTCTTAAATTCGGATTTTTTAGTCAAATTCGCCCGTTTCCGTCTTACGTCTGCTGTTGCAATGAACGGGGATTTTGGTTAAACTATCAACGTAATCAGTTAGCACTCAACCGACGAGAGTGCTAACAAGAGCAAATAAGGAATTCACCTTTGAGGAGGTTGCATTTATGAACATTAAACCTTTGGGCGATCGCGTGGTTATAAAGAACGTTGAAGCCGAAGAGACCACTCGCAGCGGTATCGTGCTGCCGGGTTCTGCCAAGGAAAAGCCCCAGATGGCCGAAGTTATAGCTGTAGGTCCGGGCGGCAATGTTGACGGCAAGGAAATTACCATGCAGGTAAAGCCGGGCGACAAGGTTATCTACTCCAAGTACGCGGGCAATGAGATCAAGCTCGACGGCAAGGAAATGATAATCGTCCGTCAGTCCGATATTCTGGGCATAGTTGAATAAAATTTTTGTAAGATACATCAGGAGGCAATTATTATGGCTAAGCAGATTCAGTATGGCGAAGAAGCGCGCCGCTCTCTGGAAGCGGGCATCAATGCGCTGGCCGATACCGTTAAAATAACTCTGGGACCCAAGGGTCGCAACGTAGTACTGGACAAGAAGTATGGCAGCCCGCTCATCACCAACGATGGTGTTACCATCGCCAAGGATATCGAGCTGGAAGATCCCTTTGAGAACATGGGCGCACAGCTGGTAAAGGAAGTTGCCACCAAGACCAACGATGTAGCCGGCGACGGTACCACCACCGCTACCCTGCTGGCTCAGGCGATGATCCGCGAAGGTCTGAAGAACGTAGCCGCCGGTGCTAACCCCATGGTTATCCGCCGCGGTATCGAGAAGGCTACCGATGTTACCGTTGAAGAGCTCAAGAAGCTGAGCAAGCCGGTAAGCGGCTCCAAGTCCATCGCTCAGGTTGCTGCTATATCCGCTGCCGATGAGACCATCGGTGAGCTGATCTCCAGCGCTATGGACAAGGTTGGCAACGACGGCGTTATCACCGTTGAAGAGAGCAAGACCATGAAGACCGAGCTGAGCCTGGTAGAGGGCATGCAGTTCGACCGTGGCTACGCTTCCGCTTACATGGTAACCGATACCGAGAAGATGGAAGCTGTTCTGGATGATCCGGTCATCCTGATCACCGATAAGAAGATCTCCAACATTCAGGAGATACTGCCGGTACTGGAGCAGGTTGTGCAGTCCGGTAAGAAGCTGCTGATAATCGCCGAGGACGTCGAGGGCGAGGCTCTGACCACTCTGGTTGTCAACAAGCTCCGCGGCACCTTCACCTGCGTTGCAGTTAAGGCTCCCGGCTTTGGCGATCGCCGCAAGGCTATGCTGCAGGATATCGCTGTTCTGACCGGCGGTCAGGTAATAAGCGATGAGCTGGGCATTGAGATGAAGGATGTCACCATCGACATGCTGGGCAAGGCCCGCACGGTCAAGGTTGACAAGGAGAACACCGTTATAGTCGACGGCGCCGGCGATGCCAACGAGATCAAGGCCCGCGTAGCTTCCATACGCGCCCAGATCGAGGAGACCACCAGCGATTACGACAAGGAAAAGCTGCAGGAGCGTCTGGCAAAGCTGGCCGGCGGCGTAGCCGTCATCCACGTAGGCGCTGCTACCGAGATAGAGATGAAGGAGCGCAAGCTGCGCATTGAGGATGCTCTGGCCGCTACCCGCGCTGCTGTTCAGGAAGGTATCGTACCCGGCGGCGGAACCAGCTACATCTACACCCTGCCCGCTCTGAAGAAGCTGCTTAATGAGACCAGCGGCGACGAGCGCACCGGTGTTGCGATCGTACTGCGCGCCCTGGAAGAGCCCGTCCGTCAGATCGCTATCAACGCCGGCGTAGAAGGCTCGGTTGTTGTTGAGACCATCAAGGCCAGCGGCAAGACCGGCTGGGGCTACGATGCTGCCAAGGACGTTTACACCGACATGGAAGAAAGCGGCATAATCGATCCTACCAAGGTTGCACGCTCTGCTCTACAGAACGCAGCATCCGTTGCCGCGAGCGTACTGACCACCGAGGCTCTGGTAGCCGACCTGCCCGACAAGAACCCGCCGGCAGCCCCCGCAGGCAACCCCGGCATGGGCGGAATGTATTAATAGACCGCACCGCATGAGGTAAAGTAAATCAGGCGCTCCCGCGTGTGCCCCTAAAAAGGCACGGCGGGAGCGCTTTTTTGTATGCCTGTGTGCGTCCGTGTTTGTTTAAACAAATGCCCATCATAGCAGTGCAACTTTCTTGTAAGTTTACGCGTCTATTCTCGGGGTTAAGTCAGAGTGATGATTTACCCACAATTAACTTGTCTGACAACCTTATAGATGAAATAACACCTGCAAACGGCGGCAATATGTGGTAAAATAATGCGTGGCGTTGTCCCTTGCCATGCAAAATAACATTTGTACCGTCAGCGGGCGCATCGCTTTTTGACGACCACGCGAGGAGGCACAAAATGAGTCAATACAACAGAGACGATGATTACGATTACGACCGTCCGGTTCCCCGCCGTACACAGCCCGAGCGCATAAGCTCAGGACAAAGAAGCGGCGGCTCACGAAGCGGCGGAGGCGGACGCAGACCCTCATCCCCCGCACCCGCAAGGCGCCAAGTCAGGTCCCGACCGGCACTGCCGCGCGGGCTAGGATTTGCGGCGGTTGCTATGATTGCGCTACTGGCACTGGCGGCGGTATTCCAATATACCGGCGGCGGTAGTGACGCAACGGTGTCCGCGTCATCCAGCATTAC
>CAYTOU010000027.1:0-16344 GCA_964439295.1 uncultured Oscillospiraceae bacterium | reverse complement strand
TCGATAATAGGCCCTTCCGGAACGGGTAAATCCACTCTGCTCCGCTGCATAAATCGATTGGAAGAGCCTACGAGCGGTACTATACTCATCGACGGCGTTGATATGGGTTCTAAAGAATGCAAGCTCAATCTGGTCCGACAGAAGATGGGCATGGTGTTTCAGAGCTTCAACCTGTTCCATCATATGAATGTAATCGAGAACATAATGTACGCGCCGATGAAGGTCAAGGGTATGTCAAAGGAAGAAGCGTATAGGCGTGGCATGAAACTGTTGCGAACTGTCGGCTTAGAGGACAAAGAGCTGAACTATCCGGACGAATTGTCCGGTGGTCAAAAACAGAGAATAGCAATTGCCCGCACGCTGGCTATGGAGCCGGAGATAATACTCTTTGACGAACCGACATCCGCGCTCGACCCCACAATGGTGGGCGAGGTGCTTTCTGTCATAAAGCGCCTGGCGCAGGAAGGCATGACTATGCTCATTGTTACGCACGAAATGCAGTTTGCCAAGAGCGTGTCGACGAGGGTATTCTATCTGGATCAGGGCATTCTATATGAGGAAGGAACGCCCGACCAAATTTTCAACAATCCGCAAAAGGAGCTGACTCGCCGATTCATATACGGCTTGTCCGGAATTCAAAAATGCTTTATTAAAGAGAAGCTGGACTATCTGGGATTGATGAGCGATATAAGGGCATTCGCGGTGCAGAAGGAGTTCAATCCCAAGCTCGTATATAGGATAGAATCGGTAATGGAGGAGATATATCTTCAGACCATACTGCCTGTATTGAAGGAAAAAGCCGAGATGAACTTCTCACTGCAGTATTCCGAAAAGAAAGGCATATGTGAGATCCGTTTTAGCTGGAAGGATGAGCCTGTGAATCCGCTCATGAACATCGATGAACTGTCACGCAAGCTTGCCGAGCATGCGGCGCGCGATATCAGCTACAACTACACCGATGATAAGTGCAACGAAGTCCGCATTATCGTTGAGGAGTAACCGCCAATCAAGCATTATAGAGACAATTGACCGAAATTCA
This sequence comes from uncultured Oscillospiraceae bacterium, assembly GCA_964439295.1. Lineage (GTDB taxonomy): Bacteria > Bacillota > Clostridia > Christensenellales > Aristaeellaceae > Fimadaptatus. The sequence goes on along the minus strand of CAYTOU010000027.1, from coordinate 15,305 downwards.
AAGCTCACTAACGAGCCAATGAAAGTAGAAAAACAGCGCCGGATGAGTTAAAAGCATCCGACGCTGTTTTAATGTCCAAATTGATTTGGCAACACTATGCGACAAACGGATTCCAGAAGCGGCTACCATCGTGGAAGGTAATTACCAGACTGGCAACCAATATGACTATGCCGAACGCAATCGCTATATAGTCACGCATGGCAAAATCTCTCTGTATATACCATGTGCGCTTTTTGTTCTTGCCAAAGCCGCGCAGCTCCATCGCATTTGATATGACTTCGATTCGCGACAGGCTGGACATGATTAGCGGCAGCAGCACATTTATCGAATTCTTGATTCGCTTATGCAGGCGCACTTTCTTGCCCAGCTCCACACCGCGCGCCTGCTGTGCGGTCGATATGCTGCGATAGTCGCGTTGTATATCGGGTATATAGCGTAGTGCAAGCGCCACGGCATAGCCTATGCGATAGCTTACGCCTACCGCATTTAAGCTGGATGCGAACTCACTGGGGTTCGTCGCGGCGATGAACAAAAGCGCAATGGGCAGCGCAACAAAGTACTTGAGCGATACATTCAAATGATAGAACAGTTGCTCCTGCGTCAAATCATAATGCCCGAACAGATGCACCAGCACATGCCGTGTGCCGTAAATTTCGGTGCCCTGATCCGGCGCGAATATGAATATGAAAAAGTTGTTCAGCAGCAAAAAGACCAGCATGAACCAAAATACAAAGCTCACATCGCGGAACTTGATGCGGCTGACCGCAAAGCAAGTGAAGCTGATCACCATAAGCCCTATCAGCACGCGCGTATCGTACGTAAGCATGCTGGCAAATGTAAACAGCAGGAAAAACACCAGCTTTGAAGTGCCTGTCAGCATGTGAATCACACTCTTGCCGGGTATGTAGCTCATTACCGGATTATTCCGCTTTGCCATGCTCACGCACCTCCCTGTCGTAACCGATAAAGCATTCAACAAAGCTTTCGGGCGGACTAATGCCGCATATTTCCGCCAAAGTGAATAGGCTGGTTTCCTTGAGCGCAGCACGCTTAATCAAATCGCGGTCACATAGCACGCGTGCGGACTGCGAATCGGCAATCATCTTGCCGGTGTCGAACACGAGTGCGCGCTGAGTGTATTCCAGCATAAGATGCATGTCGTGCGTTATTATAAGCACGGTAATGCCCTCTTGATTTAAGCCGCGCAGGAACTCCATGAACTCGGTATAATGCTTAAAGTCCTGTCCGGCTGTTGGCTCGTCAAGTATTATGACTTCCGGACTCATAACGAGTACGCTGGCTATTGTCACGCGTTTTTTCTGACCGAAGCTGAGCGCACTGATGGGCCAATTGCGGAACGGGTACAGGCCGCATATCTTAAGCGCATTTTCGACCTTGCTGCGTATCTCATCTTGCGGCAGACCGGAATTTTGCAGTCCCAATGCGACCTCATCGTAAATCATCGTCTTGGAGATCATTTGATTGGGATTCTGCATTACGTAGCCTATGTGCGCGGCGCGTTCACGTATGGTGTCATTTCGTATATCGCGACCGTTCATACAAATACTTCCGCTGTCGGGCGTTTCGAATCCGCATATGAGCTTACTGAGCGTGCTTTTGCCCGCACCGTTGCGACCGACTATGGCGACCATCTCGCCCTTTGATATCGTAAACGACACATCGGAAAGCGTCGAATGATCATCTTCATACCCAAATGACAGCTTATCGACCTTGAGCAGCTCTTGGCAAAGCGGCGCAGCAGGGGAGTGCGGAGCAGCTTCATACCAACTGCGAACCTTTGCCTTGTCGTCATCGGTAAGCAGCATGCTTTCTATGTGTTGAGGATGCTTGCTCTCTTCAATTGCAACACCTGTATAGCGCAGTGCCGTTATGTACAGCGGTTCGCGTATGCCATGATCGGGCAAAAGGCTGCTACTTATGAGCGCATCCGGCTTCATGTCGGCGACAATCCGACCGTTGTCCATTAGCACGATGCGATCAACATCCCTGTACAGCACATCCTCCAGCCTGTGTTCAACGATAAGTATGGTGGTATTTGTTTCCTTTTGTATGCGGTCAATAAGGTCAATCGCCTGTTTGCCGGTGGCAGGATCCAGATTGGCCAGCGGTTCATCGAATAGGAGTATCTTCACATTGTCCACTAATACGCCGGCAAGACTTACGCGCTGCTTTTGACCACCGGACAATTCGTGCGGCGCACTTAGCAAATGCGTCTGTATATTCACTAATTCGGCTGTTTTAAGCACGGTGCTTTTCATTGTATCCCGTTGAATGCAGTCGTTTTCCAGCGAAAAAGCTATGTCTTCGCCCACGGTAAGACCAATGAACTGCCCGTCGGGATCCTGCAATACTGTGCCGACACTTTTGCTGAGCGCAAATATGCTTTCCTTTTGGGGCTCCATGCCGTCCACTGTCAATTGCCCCGTAGATTTTCCCGCGTAACTGAACGGTATAAGACCGTTTATGCAGTTCATGAGCGTGCTCTTGCCGCTGCCGCTTGCACCCGCTATCAGTATCTTTTCGCCCGGAAATATATCAAGATTTATGTTATGTAGCGTCGGCTCGGCTTGCTCACGATACTGAAAGCTGAAGTCCCGAAAAGATATAATGGGTTGCATGGACTTACCTCCGACATAAAGATTGATTGTCAGGACATAAAAACAGCTGTCCGCCGCAGCCCTGCTGTGCAGGATAGAGCGCACGGACAGCCATATACTCGTATTATTACTCCTGCTTGAGAGAACCGCTCTTGGAAACGGTCTTAGTGTAGGCAAACATGAGCAGTCCACCGACTATTGCAGCGGTCAGGAAATTGAATATGAACGCCACAACGCCCTGCAGAAATACCTTGTCGGCAGGTTCGGCATAGATCAATATGTCAAGCACGGGTGCGACGCCGACCCAACATACAGCCATTGCGATAAGCGTTACTGCAACGAAGAGTATGATTTCCTTCTTGCCGAAAACGCCGTCGCTCAGCCTTATCTTCTTGGAAACCAAACCGATTATCACGCCGACCAGCGCGGATGCTATAATCCAGCTCCACCACGGACTGCCGCCCCAGCTCAGGTCACACAGCGTATGGCCGATAAAGCCTATCAAGCCGCCGGCAACCGGTCCGTACATTACCGCAAACAGTGCAAGAACGGCATACTGTAGCGATATGTTCGTGTTAGGTACTCCACTGGGAATGGCCACAAAACGCGCCAGCACAAAGAAAAGGGCAGCGCCTATGCCAACGGCAACGACGGTCTTAATGGACATCTTGTTCATTGAAAAATCCTCCCCCAATAATACATACTTCATGCCGATTATAACGACATCGGCTATAAGTAACGACGCATACATTGTATCACATGTGACAGTGGTTTACCAGACGAAATACGCATGATTTCTTTGAGAAATCAATAATAAATCGTCATAAGCTTACCGAATCAAAAGGGGAGGAGATGTATCACCGCAAAGAAAACAATTCCACTATAAAGACAGCAAAATCCCCATAACCCGTAAAGGGCTATGGGGACGGGAAAAGACTAAATTATATTACTTCTTTGCGGCAGGGCGCTCCTTGGCCTTGTCCGCCTCGGCTGCATTCTTGCGCGCAGCTTCCTTGTCCTTGGCCATTTCTTCGACGGTCTTAACATGCAGACGCGCAGCGCCTTCGGTGATCTTGGCGGGTATCAGCTTGCCTTCGCTTTCGGCCTTTGCCCAACGCTCCTTGGCCTTCGCGATTTCATCAGCGTACTGGGGCAGCCACTGCTCCTGAGCGATGAGCATCTCATCGGTCATCTGCCATATCTCATCGGTATTGCAGACCGCGCCGACCAGCGGATCCATCATCATTGCCTGACGCAGCAGGTTGATGTCGCCGTGCGCACCGGCCTCAACAGCCAGACGCTGTACGGTAATATTGCTCTGGCAGCAAGCCGCGCAGCCCAGAGGCATGTCGCCCAGCCTGGGTATATTGATGCCGAACGTGTCTACGAAGCCGGGAACTTCAACAACGCAATCGGACGGCAGGTTGGTTATGCAGCCGTTGTTAATCACGTTGAAGTGTCCGCGATATACGCGACCGGTCTCTATGGACTCGATTATGTAGCTGCCGTGCTCGGCACTGCGCTGATCGCCGGCAAACACCATCGGCGGCTCCTTGAGCCAGTTGGGGAAGTCGGTTTCAAACCAGTTGCGACCTTCGGTGCATACGCGCAGATAGCCGCCGGTTTCGCCGTTTATCCATACGCCCAGATCGATCCAGTTTATGATCTCATCGGTGCGCTTGCGATACCACGGCACGTACTCGGACAGATGTCCGTTGGATTCGGTGCTGAAGTAGCCAAAGCGCTTCATCATGTCTATGCGAACCTTTTCGGTCTGCGCTATCTCCGGATCGGCCATCAGGGCATCCAAGAGCTTGCCGTTAAGTTCCTCACCATTGTGCTTGACCGACAGATACCACGTCATGTGGTTGATGCCGGCGCATATGATATCGATTTCTTCCTTCTTATAGCCGAGCGCTTTTGCAATGAGCGCATGGCCACCCTGTACACCGTGGCACAGACCTACAGTGGGCACTCCGCCGTACTTATTGCAGTACCATGTTACCATGGCGTTGGGGTTGGTATAGTTCAGCAGCATGCATCCGGGCTCCGCAACCTCGCGAATATCCTTGCACATATCCTTGAGCATGGCTATGTCGCGCTGAGCATACATGATACCGCCGGCGCACAGCGTATCGCCTACGCACTGGTCAACGCCGTACTTGAGGGGAATGTTCACGTCCAGCTCGAACGCATCAAGCAGACCTATGCGCGCACAATCGATTACGTAACGTGCGCCCTTTAGGGCCTCGCGACGATCCAGAGTAGCCTGAATCTTGATGTCCAGACCGTTGGCTTCGATATCGCGCTGGCACAGCTGGTACACCATATCCAGGTTGTGCGGATTGATGTCCATAAACGCGATGTCGATGTGTTGCAGTTCCGGTACCGACAGTATGTCCCTGAGAAGGCCACGCGTAAAGCCGATGGAACCTGCACCGATAAACGTGATTTTGAATTTCTTGTCCATGTAGGTTTCCCTCCTTGTATGACACTATGTCGTACATTCATATTAAAGGATGCTATGCCGAATCTCTCTTAAGCAGCCAGCACTTCAGCTTTACATTGTTGTTGCCGTCATCCTTGTTTTCGATCACGCGGAGCAGCTTTTTCACCGCTTCCTGACCTATCTCAACATGGGGTGGGGCAATGGTTGTCAGTCGCGGATCCACCATTATCGCCGCGTCTATATCGTCAAATCCCACTATAGCAATATCTTCGGGTACGCGCAGCCCCGCTTCGTGTGCCGCGCGCATTGCGCCTATTGCCAGATAGTCGCTCTGACAGAATACTCCGTCGGGGCGGTCGGGGAGAGCCAGCAGCTGCTTCATCGCGTAGTAACCGCCGTTTTCGTTCCAGTTGCCCAATGCAACATACTCCGGGCGGAACGGAAGTCCTGCGTGTACCAATGCGCGCTGATATCCGGCGAATCGCTTTGTCATGGGTATCGAGTCGACTGCGCCCGATATCATAGCCAGCCGCCTGCGTCCAAGCGAGGATAAATGCGATGTAGCCAGGAACGCTCCCTGCTGGTCGTCGTAGTTAATGCACGGTATACCATCCGTGGTATATGCATACGTGCATATCAGCGGCATCGAAAGCCGGGGCAGCTGGTCGGTCATATCGCGCGGATACTGCGACACGTATATAACGCCCATGTAGGACGTATCTATCCTTGAACTTACATCGTGCATGTAGCGGCGCAACAGTTCGGGTGAGGGATTATTGAACGCCCAGTTTGTCGCCGTAAGTATATTCAGATTAATAATGGTAACATGCAAACCGGCATCTTCCGCAGCCGAGCAAATGCCCTGTACAATGCGGTCACAGAATGTGACACCTATCTGCTCATCTATTACGCATATGTTCTTCTGGTTGGGCATTACCGCGCGCAGCCTGGAAAAGTCATAGCCCATCTGCCTCGCAGCTTCGACTATTTCACTGCGCCTTGCCTCGCTGATTCGCCCTTTGCCGGTCAGCGCGTTCGACACAGTTGCCGTCGACAGCCCGAGCTTTTGTGCTATTTCTGCAATTGTAACCATGTTTATTTACCTCTATGCAAACCGTTAATCAATCTAAGTATAACATGAGCGTATATAAAAAGCAAGTAGTGAGCCTCACAAATTTTTAACCTTGTGAAATCGGATAGCAAATGTTATAAGTTAGATAAATGTCACTGCATATACACGCTATTAAGTCGATTGCGGGTAATATTAACCAATTTAATCCTGATGTTTAGCGATGTTAAGCATAAATGAGCTTGCACAATGTCTAAATGAGTGCTAAAATGTTTCTAACAAAGCTACAGCATACTGCTGAAAAGCAGGGGCAAACGAAAGGTGTGTGGTCTCGTGAGCGTACCATCTCGCAAGAATAACTGGCGTAAACGCTTGCTCAGCGAGAAAGAGCTCTGGTTTTGGACGATCCTGTTCATCGCATGGTGGGCAGTTTTCTTCCTAATGCCCATATACGGCATAAGCTATGCTTTCTTCGACTATAAGCCCGGCAGAAAGCTGACCATGGATGACTTTGTGGGATTTAAGCATTTCATTAAATTCTTTACATCCCGCGATATTGGAATGATTATCCGCAACACGCTGGTACTCAGCGGATTGCGCATGACGCTTGGCTTCATAATGCCCGTCATACTTGCGCTGATGCTGGATGAGCTCAAGCAGGGACCGTTCAAGAAGATCGTGCAGACGATTTCCTACCTGCCTTACTTTGTGTCTTGGGTTGTTGTCGCAAGCCTTGCAATATCTCTACTGAACTCCGACGGCGTTATAAACGAAGTGCTTATGGCGCTTGGACTTACAAAGAAGCCCATAGGCTTTTTGACCGAAGGCTCAATGTTCTGGGGACTCAGAACTTTCCTGGATATTTGGAAGGGCATCGGCTGGGATACCATACTGTATATGTCCGCTATTGCCGGTATTGACCAGGCACTGTATGAGGCGGGCGCGGTTGACGGTATAACCCGCTGGGGCAGCGTAAAGTACATTACGATCCCGTCCCTTATGCCCACGATAGTGCTTCTGTTCATACTGGGTATTGGTAACTTCCTCAACCTCGGTTATGAGCAGAACCTCTTGCTCGGTCAGTCGACCACCCGTGACTATTGGGAAATCATCGACACCTATGTGTACCGCTACGGTATTCAGAAGGGTCGCTATTCCTTCTCCATCGCTATCAGCCTTTTGAAGTCGGTAATCGGTCTGATTATGGTATTTGCCGCCAATAAGGTTGCCAAGCGTCACAGCGAGTATTCAATACTGTAAGGAGGTGTAAATATGAAATCAGCAAGCTATATCAAGCGCACAAAGGCGGGCACGATATTCGATGTATGCAACGTAATCGTACTGTTGCTCATGTCCTTTATGTTTGTTTACCCCTTCTGGAATCAGCTGATTGTTTCTCTAAATGATGGCGTTGACGCTGGCCGTGGTGGTCTGTACTTCTGGCCGCGCGTATTTACATGGGGCAACTATACATATATATTCCAAACCTCCGGTATGCTAGAGGCAGTGGGTTGGTCCATAGCACGCGTTGTTGTAGGTACGCTCACCAAGCTGGCTGCAACCGGTCTGCTGGCATATATTACGACTGTTAAGCATTTTTCATTCCACTCAATATTGAGGAAGATGTTTGTCATCACCATGTACGTATCCGGCGGTATGATCCCCACGTACCTTGCGTTTATAAAGTTGGGTCTGTTGGAAACATTCACCGTATATTGGCTGCCCAGCCTGCTCAGCGCATACGAAATGATGATCATTGCTTCCTACATCGAAGGTCTGCCGGATGCTCTGTTTGAATCCGCGCGTATCGACGGTGCAAAGGAAATAACGATCTATACCAGAATATGCATGCCGCTGTGTGTTCCTGTTTTCGCCGCTCTGGGCGTTATGGTCGCCGTAGGTCACTGGAATAGTTGGTTCGACATTATCCTTTATAACCCCTCGGGTAAGTATGACACCCTGCAGATAATACTGCGCAACATACTTATCGAGTCGGATAAGATAAAGCAAATGATGTCTGACGCAACGGTTGGTTCGGATGCCGTAAAGAGCGCTGCCTCCCGTATTTCCACGACCTCTATGCGCGCCGCAACCATGATGATCGTTACCATCCCGATAGTTTGCGTATACCCCTTCTTCCAGAAGTATTTCGTAAAGGGTATTTCTATCGGCGCGGTAAAGGGTTAATACAAAGAATTGTACGAGCACTTGTGCTCTGCAAAATATATTAGGAGGGCAAACCACATGAATACCAAGAAGTTCTTGGGAATTCTGCTGTGCGTTGCTATGGCTTTCTCCTGTGTAAGCTTTGCTTCTGCTGACGAAGTTAAGCTGACCGGCGAAGTCAACAAGTACGGCTTTGAAGTCCCGGAAGAGACCATCACGTTCTCGATCTACTCCTGCGATGACGATGCTACCGATCAGTCCGAAGAGGATGAGCGTCTGGCCCAGGTTGACGAAGTTATGAAGAACGAGTTCAACATGGAAGTCCATAAGCTGGTTTACTCCCAGGATTCTGAAGAGCGCCTCAACCTGATGCTGGCCTCCAACGATTATCCTGAGGTTATTGCCAACATGAGCGATACCATGGCCAACAGCTACATCGTGCAGGGCCGCGCTCTTGAGCTGACCGATGCTATCAACAACTACGCTCCCACTCTGAAGGAGCAGTACGGCGATTTCATCAACCTTCTGCGTGAGGAAGATGGTTCCCTGTACAAGCTGTCCTCCAGCTTCGGTAACACCACCGACGTTATGGGTAGCGACTTCTCCATCCGCTGGGATTGGCTGCAGGAGACCGGTCTGGAAGCTCCCAACAGCTTCGAAAGCTACTATGAGGCCATCAAGGCTATCGTAGCACTGCATCCCACCAATGATAATGGTGAGAAGGTTTACGGCTTCACCGCTTTCACCCTGAAGGGCGAAGAGTTCTACTCCACTCCTCTTAAGTTCCTGGGTCTGTATTCTACCTCCACCGGTACCTATAAGCTGAACGACGACGGTAGCCTGTCCTACTGGGTAGACACCGACGAAGGCCGCTATGTTGCTAAGTACATCAACCAATTCTGGCGCGATGGTCTGATCGACCCCGACTTCCAGACCAAGGATTACGAGTCCTCCAAGTCGTTCATGTCCAATGAGCGCGTTGCCGGTAACATCGGTACTTGGTGGCACAACTTCGTTGGCGGCCATCAGGTATGGGAGCTGACCGACGAGAACTACACCATCGATAAGCGTATGCAGGAGCTGACCTGGCAGGAGACCGATGCGACCCCCAACCTGATCAGCAACAACTACATTCGCAGCTACCGCGTAATCTTCACCGATAAGTGCACCAACCTGGATGCCATCATGCACTATGTAGATTGGACCTGCACTCCTCTGGGTATAGCGTTCACCTCCATGGGTCCTGAGGGCGAAGACAAGGCTTGGTTCATCAACGAGAATGGCGAAGCTCAGGTTTCCGATATGTACTGGTACGGCAATCCCGACAGCGACAGCTGGAGCTGGGGCGACTTCGAGTACTACGATTGCGGCGGCTCTAACTACGGTTTCGCTGGCCCGACCTATACTCCTGTCAACAAGACCGACAATCCTGCCGAAGGCTGGGCATCCCCTGTAGTTGCTGTTAACGCATGGGATCTGATCCCCGACTACTCGCTGCTCGATGCTGATACGATGTCCGTTGGCAACCAGATGTATCTGCTGGATGCTGAGACTTCTACCACCTACCTGACCGACATGACTGCTTGGAACATCTCTCTGGATCCCGACAGTGATGAGGCCACCATTTATCAGGATGTTAAGGAAGCTCTGCTGAGCGACTGGTGCAAGTGCATCATGGCCGAGACCGAAGAAGAGTGCGATCAGCTGTACGATGAGATGGTTGAAGATATGCACGATCTGGGTGTAGACCAGCTGACCGCTGTACAGCAGGAAGCCTACAACACCAACATGTCCAAGCTGGATGGCAGCTACTGGAACGACTAATATCTCTGATTTAGTTTCAGCAGCTTCTTGCTATGGGGGAGCCTGCTTGCGGGCTCCCCTTATTTTCTGAAAAAGTTTTCGTCATGATGCCGCTTGCGCTATTTGCAGCCTTCATGAAAGACATCCGCGGTGGATGTAAACGTACCCGTAAAACAATAGCTTTATCATCTGCAGGAGGATTTATATATGAAGGATGAGCAGAGTTTCGAGCTGAGCAGTTCAAGCTTTAGACTTAAGTTTAACGGCGGCAATCTGAACGCGATTCGTCCCGGCGCAACTTATCAGTTGCCCGATGATTCGGACTATATTCGAAAAGGCAGCTCGTTCGGAAGTGTCACCATGACGCTGTCCGAAAACGGCGATGAGCAATGCCACACTTATAATACCGAAGACAATACCACAACCTGGTCCATGGAAGAGGCGGACGTCAACCACATGGTCTGCCTTGCCCACGAAGATACTCTTCCGGTAAAGGTAACCCAGACTTGGCAGCTCAAGGGCGAAGTACTGCGCATGACTCTTAATATTCACAATGACAGCGACAAGGCTGTTTGCGTGAAGGATCTGGCTTTGCACTTTGCGTCGGATTCCGATTTCTCATGGGGATGCAATGCGGCGGCTAAGACGATAGGACATTACTGGCTGGCAGGTCATAACAGCCACTTGTTCTTCGAACGCTGCGACGGGCGCGGACCTATACTTATGGTTCTACCCGATGAAAACACGCATCTGGAGTACTTCCTTAAGCCGCAGGATAATAAGGGCAGCCTGTCCGCCTTTATTCATTCGGTAAATGCGCGCAAGGAAGCGGAAGACGCCGGTGCTCATATCCATGTACCCGCAACCGAACTGGTGCTAAAGAGTGGGGAAGAGGCAGAATACGGTTTCCGCGTAGTGTGGGCGAATGACCGTGCCGATGCACGCGAAAAGCTGAGCAAATACGGTCTAATCGATGTGCAGGTGTTGCCCGGCATGACCGTGCCGGAAGACACCGATACATTGGTAGCTATTCGCGGCAATTGGCAAGATCTACAGCTCGAATTGCCCGCAGGCTGCAAGCTTATCGATACCAAAGAAAACAGCGGCTATACGATTTATACCATGCGCTTTAGCAAGCTGGGCGAAAACTCAGTCTGGCTGCGTAGTGGCAATCGCAGTGCTGACTTGGAATTCTTTGTTACCGAGCCACTGGATACACTTATCGAAAAGCGCGGAGCATTCATCGCCGCACATCAGGTCAAGGACGAAAGCAAGTGGTACGACGGTCTGCTGTGCGAGTGGAATAACGAAACTTCGGTTCAGCTGGGACCCGACAACTACGACAAGATAGGCGGCTGGCGCATATACGAGGTCACTTGTGATGATCCCGGATTGGGCAAGCCTGCGTTCCTGTCCTCTAAGCTGGTCGAAAAGCCGAATAGGGAAGAGATTGCCGCGATGGACCGCTATGTGGAGCGGTTCGTATGGGGCGGTCTGCAGTGCACCGAAAGCGAGCCATATCCGTACGGCATATACGGCATACCCGACTGGCACGTGTTGCGCACGAGCGATGATGAGGACGTAAAGGGCAAACTGCACATATGGCGTATATACGACTATCCGCACATCGCGCTTATGTATTACAATATGTATCGCATTGCGCGCCTGTATCCGGATATGCCGCTTACGCAGACTGCCGAAACCTACCTCAAGCGTTCCGCACAGACTTTGATCGCCATGTTCACCATACCGCTTGAGCTTGACGATTGGAGCGCATTCGTCACCGGACTTTATAACGAGCTGGCGGCAGAGGACATATTGAAGGCTCTTGAAAAAGAGAACATGCCCGCGCTGCATCGCCGCCTCGAAAGGCTTTGGAATCGCAAGGCGTTTAAGTTCGCACAGCGCGGCGCCGATGTGTTCGGCTCCGAATATCCGTTTGACACCACCGGCTTTGAGAGCACCCATGTACTCGCAAAGCGCGCACTCAAGCTGGCAAAGCCCGGCAAGCGCATGGAAGATCGCGAGATAAGCCCGGAAGCAGCAGCCGCATTTATGGAAAACCAGATGCGTTGCAATGTCGCCTGCCGTGGCGAAATGGAAATGGCATACTGGTGGTACGGCAGCGATTATCGCGGAGATAACCTGCATTATACACTCAGCTACATGTCCCAAATGGGCGGTTGGTCTATAATGGACTACGCGTTATACTATGCTAAAGATCCGTTCAAGTACCTGCGCCTGGGCTATGGCTCCATGCTTAGCTCATGGGCACTGCTCAATACTGGACGCGAGGATACCAACTGGGGCTGGCGTTTCCCGGGCAAGCAGCATGACGGCGCGGCGTCGGGCGGCTTTGAACCTTTATATATAGGAAAGACCTGGCTGGATCAGCCGCATCACGGCGGCGCATGGTACTATTCGTGCGAAATAGACCTGGGCTTCTCGGGCTACCTGCGCGGTGCGTCGACTGTGTATGCAATCGACCCGCTGTTCGGCAAAGTATGCCTGGGCGGTAAGGCGGTTGAAGACAATGGCATAGTTACCATCGTTCCCAAGGATGGCGTTGAGCGTCGCTTCCACTATGTAAGTGCCGACTATAAGCTGCACCTGACTTGCGACTGCGGACGCTTTGCCAAAGTCGAGATAGATACCGCGAAAAACGAGATGCGCGTATGGATGGACATGGATGGCGTAACCGGAGCATCGCAGGTAACTTTGGAGCAATCCGCCAACTACTGGCAGGAGAATGAAACAAACGATTCCCAAACTCAGGAAGCGGATAAGAGTGGCGTATACACGTTCTCGCTTAACCTGATTGAGAAATAAAGGAGTACTTGATTTATGAAAAACGGAATGATCGATATCCGACAGGTACATGTCGATGACGGCTTCTGGAATAAACTGATCAACAACGCCGTTGAGCATGTATTGCCCTATCAGTGGCGCGTGCTTAACGATGCGGAACCCGATGCGGCACCCAGCCATGCGATTCGCAACTTCAAGATAGCTGCCGGACTTGAGGAAGGCGAGTTCTACGGCTATCAGTTCCAAGACAGTGACTTGGCCAAGTGGATGGAAGCGGCATCGTTCTCGCTGCTGTACGACGATTCTGCTGAAGTGCGTCAGCACCTGAAGGAAGCTATCGAGCTGATAGGCAAGGCTCAGCAGCCCGATGGCTATATGGATACCCATTATATAATTAAAAAGCCCGACAAGAAGTGGCAGGAGCTGGCTCATGGTCATGAGCTGTACTGCGCCGGTCATATGCTTGAGGCCGCTGTCGCCTATACTCAGGTCACCGGCGATGACAGCTTCATGAAGATAATGGATAAGCTCATCGACCTCATCCGCAAGACATTCGGTAAGGGCGAAGGTCAGATTGACGCATATCCGGGACATGAAGAGATAGAGCTTGCCCTCATGAAGGCCTATAGGTTGACCGGTAATGACAAGTATAAGGACCTGGCCGAGTTCTTCATACTCAATCGCGGCAGCAAGCCCGGCTTCTTTGAAGATCCGCGCTTTAAGGAGCTACTCGAAAAGGACAAGGCGATGGACGCCAACTACTATCAGGCGCACCTGCCCGTACTTGAGCAGACCACTGCCGAAGGTCATGCCGTACGCGCCATGTACCTGTTCACCGGTATGGCGGATGTCGCCAAGGAAACCGGCAACGAAGCTCTCGTCAAGGCACTGCACACGCTTTGGAAGAACGTCACCGAAAAGCGCATGTACATCACCGGCGGCGTAGGCTCTCAGGGCGATGGCGAGCGTTTCTCGATTGACTACGATCTGCCCAACGATACCTGCTATACCGAAACCTGCGCGGCAATAGGTCTTGCCATGTGGTCGCTGCGCATGCTGGCACTCGAGCCTAAGCGCGAGTACGCCGACATAATGGAGCGCGCACTGTATAACAACGTGCTCAGCGGTATATCTCAGGATGGCGAGCATTACTTCTATGTCAACCCGCTCATGGTCGAGCCGGATGTTGCGCATTTCCGTCAGGATCATTCGGATGTCGCGACTTCGCGCGTAAAGTGGTTCGGTTGCGCATGCTGCCCGCCTAACGTTATCCGCACTCTGACCGGTCTGGGTCAGTACATTTACACCCATTCGGGTCGCAAGATTTATCAGCACCTGTATATCGGTAACGAGGCTGCTTTCGACGATATCAAGCTCAGCAGCACTTCGTCCATGCCGTGGGAGGGCAGCGCCGATATTAAGGTTGAGGCCGGCGAGTCCTTCGAGCTGGCACTGCGCATACCCGGCTACGCCAAGAACTTCAGCGTGACCGTGAACGGCGCAAAGGCTCAGGGTAAGGAAGAAGACGGCTATCTCGTTCTGACTCTGTCCAATGGCGACTGCGTACACGTATCGTTTGACATGGATGCTGTCGTGTACTGCGCAAATCCCAATGTGTCCAGCGACTGCAATAAGGTCAGCGTAATGCGCGGACCCGTCGTGTACTGCGCCGAGGAAGTCGATAACGGCAAGAACCTGCAGGACTTCCGCATGGATGTACACGGCAATGTGTCCGTCGAAAAGTCCGACCTGTTCGGCGGCATACGCGTGATAAAGGTAAAGGGTACGCGCAGCACTTTGGGTAAGGATGCGCCGCTGTATATGCCTATATCTCAGGACGTTCGCAAGGATGCCGAAATGACGCTGATTCCTTATTACCTTTGGAACAATCGCGGCGAAGGCGAAATGACTGTTTGGATGAACAGTTTCGGAGGCTAATCGAAAATGGGAATGTATACTGATCTGGGCGATGCCCTGCACATTCGCGTAGAGAATGAGCAGATCGAAATTCGCGCCTGGGCGCCCAATAGCTTGCGCGTACGTGCGCGTATGTCCGGCGACATAATCGAGCAGAACTGGGCACTGCTGCCCACACCGCCTAAGTCGCCTAAGCCCGAGATAGTGATAAACGGCGATGAAGCCAGCATACGCAACGGCCGCATTGAGGCGCGCATTACATACGATGCGTGGTTCCGCAATGTGCAGATTCACTTCTATAAGGATGGCAAGCTCCTTCTGGAAGAGTCCTCCTGCCGCGGTGGCAGAAAGCTGCATTGCCGCAACTGGCGTACGCTGCCCGGCGGCAACTACGAATTGACCGCCACATTCGTGAGTGACCCCGATGAAAAGCTCTATGGCATGGGTCAGTACCAGATGGAGGAAATGAACTACA